>NZ_CAUQKJ010000004.1 GCF_963518785.1 uncultured Campylobacter sp. | reverse complement strand
GATACTATCCGTTACTCGGACGGGGAAAGTAGGTCGCTGCAGGCTTTGTTAGAATCTCATAACTTTCCATACAATTTTCAATTTAAATTCTATTCCGGTATCTTTGGCTTATCGCTTTTTTAGCCAATAAATATTGCTTGATAAATTTAAAATTCTATAATCTCTTTAGAATTTTAGAACCTTCTGCAAATAACAAATTTTAAATCTAGCCCTCCATCATTACAAAATCTCAAAACTCTGCATTAAATTTGACTTATATTGAGTGAAAAATGATACGGATTGAGATTTTTCTATAATACTTGCTTGTTCGTATCGTTTTTCCATACTGTCCTGTTGCGTTTGCTTTTTAACTTCTATGGCGCGATCTTTATTCTAGCCTCTCCTAGCCTTATTTATATTTATTCGTTCGTTAGTTTTTTTAATACATTGCCACGTTTTTATATCTAAATTATAAAGCCGCCGGCACTTATAAAGCTTTCTGCATGATTTAAACTAGATGCCAAATAAAGCTTGGCAGGCGCTGTTGCTTAATATAATGAAACGTTCTATAAGCAGATAAAACCCTATTAAAAATCAAGCCCATAAAAAGCATGTCCTCAAAAAGCAAGCTTATGAATGCAACTAAATTTTATTAAGATTACTAAGATTACTCGTCTAGCTTTGCACGTAAAGTATCCGTGTCTTTTATAACACTAGCATCCCGTCGCCGTATTGTATATAGTCTCGCACGTAAAAAGTCTCCGTGCGCAGCAAGGTAGGGTTAAATTTCATAAATACCGCCGCTTAGCCTTTTGCATGATTTAAATCCAAATCTCGTTTCAATGCTTGCGGTATTAAATTTAATATATCTAGCCCTTATCCTCACGACTGTGTTTGCGCAGTGCGTGCGACATCTGTTTAAATTTAATATATATATATAGCCCTTATTCGCGCCTATCTGCTTTTTAAGACCAAGCTCAAATTTAACGTATTTATTTAATAAAACGATCAAAGCAGATAAAATTTCAATATATCCACTTAAATTTTATCTCCCTTTAAGCCCGCTGCAAATATAATCCTTACCGTATTGCAAGGTAGCGTAATAGCGTATGGGCGCATTCCTTTTCTAGCACTGACGCGGGATAGGTATATAAAAGCGCTCAACGCTAATAGACGTTTTATTTAGCGATACAAATATCTCAACTTCAAAGGACTTTTCAATGAAAAACCTATTTAAATCCGCACTATTTCTATCGCTTCCTGCATTTATGCTAGCAGCCGTAAATTTAAACACCGCAAGCAAAGATGAGCTTATGGCACTTCCGGGCATCGGAGAAGCAAAAGCTCAGGCTATCATAGATTACCGCAAGGATAATAAATTTAAAGATATCGAGGATATCAAAAACATCAAAGGCATAGGCGATAAGAGATTCGAAGCCATCAAGGACGATCTTGCCGTAAGCGGCACTACCGATATAAGCGATCTAAAATCCGTAAAGCAAAAAGCAAGTAAAAAAGCTAAAGATACGGTAAAATCCTCTAAGGCTAAAGCAAATGCCAAATCAGAAAAGATGCAAGAGAAAATGGATGATAGCATGGATAAAACTATGAATGAGGATGGTAAAGTAAAAGGCTCTACGGCTAAGTTGAAAGACGAAGCTAAAGAAGAGGGATCATCTAAGGCTAAAGGTAAGAGGGGTAAGAAGGGTAAGGGAGAGTAAAAAGAAAGAATATATAAAATAGGGAGAGGGCGTAAATTGGACTTCTCCTTTGTTTATAAAATTTATAGTTTTATATAGCTCTATTCTTTTTTAATCATCGCTATTGTAAATTTACAAATTTTATAGCTCTTATTTTTTCTATTATAAATTCTGTAAATTCCACGGGCTTTGAAATTTATGAAATTTACTTCTGTGCTTCTTTCTTGGCTTTGCTTTCATCTTATTTCGTGTTTGATTTATTTGGCTTTAAATTTATAAGTTACTTTGGGGGTAAAATTTAAACAAGTTTGCGCGAGCAAACGAGTGTAACGCAAATTTTATTATTCCGCGCAGTTTGCTGCATGCACTGCATAAATTTCACTTTGCAGTCCTCTGTCTGTATTCCATGAGTTTTACGTATTCACCTTGGCGCTTAATTAAGACTAGAAATGATTGCGCTCAAAACACGCATAAAAATAATCAGAATCTAAGATAGCACCTAGATATCAACAAAAAGAAAGCAAAAGGAGTGATTAAAAGAAAAGGCTCAAGATAAGTTAAAAACTTTCAAAGGAGTTTTTAACTATGATTTTATCGATGAAAAATAAGTATATAGTCCGTTCCCGAATTTCGGAAAAGAAATTTAGAGAAATTTTAAAGTACTTTACGGAGGATATAGAAGCATCGAAGATATCGAATTTAACTAAAATTTCAGAAGCAACCCTATGTAAAATCTTTAGAGAAATAAGAGCTCTTATGTCTAAAGAGTGTGAAAAGATAAGCAAATTTAGCGGTGAGATAGAAATAGACGAAAGCTACTTCGGATATAAAAGGCTAAGGGCAAAAGAGGTAGAGGCGCAGCAAATAAAACACCGGTATTTGGAATGCTAAAGCGTGACGATAAGGTCTATACTCAGATAGTTAAAAACTGCTCTGCTAGTGAGTTGATACCTATATTATCTCAATATAGCGAGCTTGATAGCTCTACTATTTATTCTGATTACTGGAAGGTTTATGACGGTTTGGTAGATTACGGAGCCAAAGCACACTACAGGGTAAAGCACTCAAAGAATGAATTTGCTAACGGTAAAAATCATATAAACAGCATAGAAAACTTCTGGGGATATGCTAAACATAGACTAGCTAAATTTAAAGGGATAAAGAAAGAAAATTTCTTGCTTCATTTAAAAGAATGTGAATTTAGATATAATACTAAAACTACACAGGAAAACTTATATCAGAAACTGTTGAAACTGATAAGAGAGAATCTGCTTAAGTTTAATTGAGCCAATGATAAAATAGATTAAGTGGTGGTTAGAGGCAGAATCGAACTGCCGACACGCAGATTTTCAGTCTGCTGCTCTACCGACTGAGCTATCCAACCACCTAAAAAAGAAAAGTAATTTTATCCATGCAATACTTAAATCTCGGTTAAAATTCTCGATTTTCGCTAGATTTTTGCACGTTGCGCTCGAAAACAGCCAAATTTACTTAGCTAAAATTTTTTAAATTTCAGTAGCGAAAAATATTGCTTATGCAGCAATTTGCAATAATCAAAAAGGGCTATCGATCTAAAAAGCAAAGAGGTATAAAATTTTTACTATTTAGCCGACTTTGCAAATTATACGCTTGGTTTTAGGCTGTGCAAAGTAGATAAATTTGAGCCAAAGGATCGCGGCATCGTTTTAAATTTGCGTGCATAACAGGCGATAGCTGCGATTAGTTAAATTTAGCATCGAAAATTGGCTTTAATTTGGACTTGACGAAGCATCTTTATAAACATTGCGCCAAAGCCAGTAGTGTGACGTCGCAAGGCGCGCTTTAGCTAGATTTACTTAGATATATCCACGCAGCAGAAGCGTTGAAATTTTAAATACGATTGCAGGCTGTGTTTAAATAAAATTCCAGCCCGATCTGGCAAACCTCGATAGGCCTATTTATCCGAGCTGCGCAACCTGTTTTTTAAATAATTCGCCGCGTTCGGCATAGCTTTTAAACTGATCCAGACTTGCACACGCAGGGCTTAGCAGCGCTATTTCGTTTGCGAAATTTACGGAATTCTTAAAATCCACAGAATTTTTAGAATTCTGCGAACCCAAAGTTTTGCCGCTGCTTGCGTTCACACAGAAGCTCTCGCTTTCGGTAGCCGAAATTTTATCCTGCATCAAATTTCCCACGGAATTCTCGCCGCCTAAGCGTCCTTTTGAAATTTCATTTTCGCAAAAATTTTCTCCGCTCAAATACCGCCTCGAAATTTCGCTCACCGCCGTTTGTAAAATTTCGCAGCGCACGCAAGGAAGTCTGTATTCATTGCACAAAAGCACGATTTTATCGGTGTTTGAGCCGATTGCGTAAATTTGCAGATCGTATTTTTTAAACTCCGCAAAAAGCGGGTGCAGATCCACGCCTTTATCGTCGCCGCCTAGGATCAGATGTATTTTGCGTCCCGCGTAACGCTTTAGCGCCTGCGCGCACGCATCGATGTTGGTGGCCTTCGTGTCATTGACCCAGAGTCTGCCGTGCGCGTCAATAAACTCCTCGAGTTTATTGCCCTCGATCACGAAGTCGTTTAGTCGCGCGATGTCGCATCTGTCGAATAAAATTTTCTCCACGCACAGCGCCAAAAGCGCGTCTATTAAAAACGGCGTGCGGAATTTTATCTCGCCTAAATCGATGCCGAATTTTTGCGCCAGATCCGCTTCGTCTTCGTAGCAGATCACGCGAGCTAGGCTGTTTTGCGCGGCGGCGGAGCTTTCGTAGGCGCGCGGGATCAGTGCCACGGAGCCTTCGCGCATCGCTAGCAGCGGCGAGAGTTTGGCGCGCTCATACTCCGCAAAATCGCCGTGCCAGCTGAGATGATCGGGCGTGATCACAAGCAGCACGTAGATGTCGGGGCGCGCGTGTTTGGTGTAGTGCAGCGTAAACGAGCTCGTCTCCAGCACCCAAATTTTGGCACTTTTATCAAGTTTTGCAAGCGGAACGCCCACGTTACCGCCCATTTGCGAGCCGTATCGCTCAAGTAGGTGCTGCATCATCTTCGTCGTCGTGGTCTTGCCGTTCGTGCCGCTGATCCAAATTTTAAGGCCTTCATAATCGTCGAAATAATCGTATTCACTGATTAAATTTCGTGCCTTTCGCACCAGCTCGTGATGCGGCGGAAAGCCCGGGCTTGGGATTTCAAGCTCGCTTGCGGCGGGATCGAACTCGCTCGGGTTTAAAAGCGCGTTACCGAACTCGTCCAGCTTCGGCGCGCCCGAAGAAATTTCAAATTTATCGTCATAGATCTCCCAGCCGCCTTCGTCGCGGCAGTGCTCGGCGATCGCTCTGGTCGTAAGCCCGTAGCCAAATAGCGATTTTTTCATTTTTCTCCCCTTTTGCCCCATAAAATTTGAGTTATCTCATCCGCGTTAAGCTCGCTCATTTCGCCGCTTCTATCGCATCTTTCAAAAAGCCACATTTGATCTGCGCTCGCATTTTATCTCAGTTTCAGCGACGTCAGCGCTATGATATTTGCGATCAGCGCGATGATCCAAAATCGGATGATGATTTTGTTTTCGACCCAGCCTTTAAGCTCGAAATGGTGGTGTATCGGCGCCATCAGGAAAATTCTGCGTTTAAAAATTTTAAAGCTGCCTACCTGCAAGATCACGCTGAGTGTCTCGATGACGAAGACAAAGCCGATCATTATGAGTAAAATTTCATTTTTCGTGATGACTGCGCAGTATCCTAAAAACGCGCCTACGCTGAGGCTGCCGCTGTCACCCATAAAGACTTCGGCGGGGTAGCAGTTAAACCACAAAAACCCAAGCAGCGCGCCGATGAGCGCGGATACGATGATGCAGACTTCGCCTGCGCCTGCGACGCGCGGTAGCAAGAGATACTGCGAGTAGATCGCATGCCCGCAAAGATAGGCGAATACGCCCAAGCTGCAGAGCGAAAATACTGACGGAATGGTCGCTAATCCGTCCAGGCCGTCGGTTAAATTTACCGCGTTTGAGCTAGCGCTTATCACGATCGTCCAAAACAGCGGCGCGAAGATCCATAAATTTAGCAGAGGGTATTTAAAAAACGGCACGAAAAATTCCCCGCCCAGATCGCTAAAAGCATAAAGCGTCGCCCCAATCAGAAACGCCAAGAAATTTTGCAGTGCAAATTTAGCCCGCGCGCTAAGGCCTGCGTGGTTTTGGCGGCCTAAAATTTTAGAGATATCATCCTTGAAGCCTATGTAGCCGAAACCTACCAAACAAAGCAGTCCGCAGAGCACGAAGACGTTGTTTAGCTTGGCGCACAGCAGGCTTGCGAGCACCGCGGCGGTAACGAAAACGAGCCCGCCCATCGTTGGGGTTTTGCTCTTTTTCTGATGGTTTTGCGGCGCGAGCTCGTAGATGGGCTGCGCGGCGTGTCTGGCTTGCGCCCAGCGGATAAACCGCGGCATAGCCCAGACCGAAAAGCAAAAAGCGATAAAAAACGCAAGTCCTGCGCGCGCGGTGATGTATTGGAAGAAATTTATATTCGTAAGATGGTAAAGATAATAAAACAAAGTTTGCCTTTTAAATTTTATGAAATTTTATACGAAAACGCGCATTTTAGTATAAAAGAGGTAAAATTTAGCTTTTAGGGCGGATGAAATTTTGCCGCATTTGCCAAAAAAAAGTATAATGCCGCTCGTAAAAACAGCGCCGCAGACCTGCTTCAAAAGACCTGCGCGGCGAAATTTAGACGAAATTTAGGAGCCAAAATGGGGCAAAAGACGATTTTACTTATCACCGACGGCATCGGCTTTAACGCGAGCGATAAATTTAACGCGTTTGCAAATGCAAAAAAGCCCGCCTATGATTATCTTTTTAAAAACGTGCCCAATACGCTGCTGCGCACCTCCGGGCTTGCCGTGGGCTTGCCGCAGGGGCAGATGGGAAATAGCGAAGTAGGGCACATGACGATCGGAAGCGGTAGAATTCTGTATCAAAACCTAGTCAAAATCGATCGCGCGATCGATGAGGGCTCGCTTGAGAAAAACGAAGCGCTGCAGAGCCTGCTTTCAAAGTGCCGCAGGCTGCACGTCATAGGGCTTTACAGCGACGGCGGCGTGCATTCGCATCTACGCCATTTCGACGCGATCTGCGAGATAGCGCAGAATGCGGGTTGCGAGACGTGGGCGCACGCTATCACCGACGGGCGCGATGTTTCGCCGAGCAGCGGAGCGGAATTTTTAAAGCGCCTACAGGCTAAATTTAAAGTTGCTAGCGTGAGCGGGCGCTTTTACGCGATGGATCGCGACAAGCGCTTTGATCGCGTAAGGCGCGCTTACGATGTGCTCATGGGTGAGACGGCTCCGCTTGAAATTTTGCCGAGCGAATACGTGTTGCAAAGCTATGAGCGCGGCGTGAGCGACGAGTTTATCGAGCCTGCGAGCTTTAACGGCTTTAGCGGTATCGGCGCGGACGACGGAGTGATTTTTATAAATTTTAGAAACGACCGCGCTAGAGAGCTTTGCGCGGCTTTGGGCGATGAGAGCTTTAGCGAATTCAAGCGAAAGCTCGTCGTGAAAAATTTAATCACGATGAGCGAATACGACGCAAGCTTTAAATTTCCTCTGCTATTTGAGAAGCCTGTGCTTAAAAATACGCTTTGCGAAGTGATCGCAGAAGCCGGTCTTACGCAGCTTCACACTGCCGAGACCGAAAAATACGCACACGTGACGTTTTTCTTTAACGGCGGCGTCGAGGAGCCGCTGCCGAACGAAACTCGCGTGCTGATCCCGAGCCCCAAAGTAAAAACCTACGACGAGCAGCCGCAGATGAGCGCGCCTGCGGTGTGCGATGCGGTGATTCGCGGCATCGAAGCGGGGATCGATTTTATCGTCGTAAATTTCGCAAACGGCGATATGGTTGGCCACACGGGCAATTATGACGCCGCGATAAAGGCGGTTGAAGCGGTGGATGAGTGCATCGGTAAAATTTTAAGCGCGGCGCAGGCGCACGATTACGCCTACGTGCAGATTAGCGATCACGGCAACTGCGAGGCGATGCGAGACGAGGGCGGCGAAATTTTAACCAACCACACGACCTTTGACGTGTTTTGCTTCGTGCTGGGGCGCGACGTGCGTGAACTAAAAAGCGGACTTGGGCTTAGCAACGTCGCAGCGACCGTGCTAAAACTAATGGGGCTGCCAAAGCCCGCGGAGATGGACGAGGCGCTATTTTGAAATTTAAACGGCGCAGGTCGCGAGCAGATTTAAACTGCTAAAATTTAGGTAAATTTGGATAAATTTACGCTAGAGATTAAAATTTTAATAAAAGGACAAGTATGAAATTTAGTGGAAAAAATGTTTTAATCACGGGCGCAAGCCGCGGTATCGGCGCGCAGATCGCAAGGACTTTAGCGGGCTATGGGCTTAAGGTGTGGATTAATTATCGCTCAAAGCCCGAGATAGCCGACGCGCTGCTAGAGGAGATCCGCGCAAACGGCGGAGAGGGCGCCGTGATAAAATTTGACGCGACGAGCGAGGCGGAATTTAGCGAGGCGATTGCCCTGATCGCGCAAAGCGACGGCGAACTAAGCTATCTCGTAAATAACGCGGGCGTCACGAACGACAAGCTCGCGCTTAGGATGAAGCTGGAAGACTTCATGGGCGTGATCGAAGCAAATTTAAGTAGCGCCTTTATCGGCTGCCGTGAAGCTTTAAAGCTAATGAGCAAAAAGCGCTTCGGAGCGGTCGTAAACATCGCCTCGATCGTCGGCGAAATGGGAAACGCCGGGCAGGTCAATTACAGCGCGAGCAAGGGCGGAATGATCGCGATGAGCAAGAGCTTTGCAAAAGAGGGCGCAGCGCGCGGAATTCGCTTCAACTGCATAACTCCGGGCTTCATCGCTACGGATATGACGGATGCGCTAAGCGACGACGTAAAAGCAAGCTACGAAGCGAGCATCCCGCTTAAGCGTCTCGGAAGCACGAGCGACGTCGCCGAAGGAGTTGCGTTTTTACTCAGCGACGGCGCGGGCTACATTACGGGAGAGACGCTTAAAATCAACGGCGGGCTCTATATGTAGCGTTAAATAGCGGAATTTAAGGTTAAATATTATAGAATTACGCGGTATTTTTTTAAAGGAGTGCTAAAATGGCAGTATTTGAAGATGTAAGAGACGTAGTTGTAGAGCAACTCAGCGTTAGCCCGGATCAGGTTAAACTTGACTCTAAAATTATCGAGGATTTGGGCGCGGACTCTCTTGACGTAGTTGAGCTAGTAATGGCTTTAGAGGAGAAATTCGGTATCGAGATCCCTGATAGCGAGTCCGAAAAATTAGTAAGCATTAAAGACGTAGTAGATTATATAGAAAATTTGCCTAAGAAATAAAATTTTAAGGAAGCAGTTTTGAAACGAGTCGTAGTAACGGGCATCGGGATGGTAACCTCTCTCGGGCTTGACAAACAGAGCAGTTTTGAAAATATCTGTAACGGAAAAACCGGGGTTGATAAAATTTCACTCTTTGACGCTAGCGAATTTCCGGTTCAAATTGCAGCTGAAGTAAAAGGTTTCGATCCTTCGAGCATAATCGAGGATGGAAAAGAGATAAAAAAGATGGATAGATTTATCCAACTCGGGCTTAAAGCCGCGGGTGAAGCTATGGATGACGCTAAATTTAGCGGTTTCGATAGCGACGAATTCGGCGTTAGCTCCGCTAGTGGTATAGGCGGTTTGCCGAATATCGAAATAAACGCCAATACCTGCTTGCAGCGCGGTCCTAGGCGAATTTCTCCGTTTTTTATCCCCTCTGCTTTAGTAAATATGCTCGGCGGCTTTGTTTCTATATACTATAAATTAAAAGGTCCGAATTTATCCAGCGTTACGGCTTGTGCGGCTTCAGCGCATGCAATTATGGACGCTGCGAGAGTTATTATGATTGGCGAAGCGAAAAAGATGCTTGCAGTGGGTGCCGAGGCTGCGGTTTGTCCCGTAGGTATCGGCGGATTTGCCGCGATGAAGGCGCTTTGCGCTAGAAATGACGATCCAGCGCACGCTTCACGTCCGTTTGATGCGGAGCGAAACGGCTTTGTTATGGGCGAAGGTGCGGCGGCTTTGGTTTTAGAAGAGCTAGAAGACGCGAAAGCGCGCGGCGCTAAAATTTACGGCGAGCTCGTAGGATTCGGCGCTAGCGGCGATGCCTATCATATCACTTCGCCTAGCCTAGACGGTCCGATCCGCGCTATGAAAAAGGCCTATGAGATGGCGGGGCGCCCGAAGATTGATTATATCAACGCTCACGGAACGTCCACTGCGATAAACGATAAAAACGAAACCGCGGCGTTAAAAGAGCTTTTCGGTGAGGGCAAGGTGCCTGCGGTCAGCTCCACCAAGGGCCAGCTAGGACATTGCCTAGGCGCTGCAGGAGCAGTAGAGGCTGCGATCAGCCTTTTAGCGATGCAAAACGGCATCATACCGCCTACGATAAATCAAATTTCAAAAGATCCAGATTGCGATTTGGACTATGTGCCAAACGTCGCTAGAAAAGCCAAACTCGATTGCGTCATGAGCAATAATTTCGGATTCGGCGGCACGAACGCATCGCTTATTTTCAAAAGAGTAGATTAATGGCTAGCTATCTGGACTTCGAAAAGTCTATAAAGCAGATTGACGAGGACATCACTGCCGCTAAAATTCGCGGTGATGAGGACGCGGTCGAAATTTTAAATAAGAACCTCGAAAAAGAAATTTCCAAAGTTTATAAGAATTTAAACGAATACCAAAGACTTCAGCTTGCGCGTCACCCAGATCGCCCTTACGCGATCGATTATATTCGCGCGCTTTTGCAAGACGCTAGGGAACTTCACGGCGACCGCGCCTTTAGAGACGATCCTTCGATCGTGTGCTATTTGGGCATTATGGGTAATCGCAAAATCGCCGTGATCGCCGAGCAGAAGGGTCGCGGCACCAAAAACAAGCTGAAGCGAAATTTCGGTATGCCGCATCCGGAGGGCTATCGCAAGGCACTGCGCGTAGCAAAACTTGCCGAGAAATTTAACCTTCCGATTCTATTTTTGATCGACACTCCGGGCGCATATCCGGGACTTGGTGCCGAGGAACGCGGTCAAAGTGAAGCAATCGCGCGAAATCTATATGAGCTTAGCGATATTAAAACGCCTACGATCGCCGTAGTTATAGGCGAGGGCGGTAGCGGCGGAGCTTTGGCTATCGGCGTAGCCGATCGGCTGGCGATGCTTCAAAACTCAATTTTTTCAGTTATCTCTCCCGAGGGCTGTGCCGCGATTTTGTGGAACGATCCAAGCAAGAGCGAGGCCGCTACGAAAGCGCTAAAGATCACCGCCGAGGAGCTAAAAGAGCTGGGCTTGATCGACGACGTGATCAAAGAGCCCAAAACGGGCGCCCACAGAGATAAAGACGGCGCGATAAAAGCGCTTGGAAACTACGTCTTAACCGAGCTGCACAAGCTAGACGATCTTAGCATAGACGAGCTCATCAGCAGAAGGCAACAAAAAATTTTAAGGTTCGGTGCTTACAAAGAAAACTAAATTTTAAATTTCGCAACTTTTTTAAAACCAAATTTAATAACTTCACACTCTAAGAGGACAAATGGAAAATACAAATCAAAATTCCACCCAGACCGCCGTTTCAAATTCTAATCAAAACGGCAGAAAAACTTACGCTAAAACGCACGTTCCCGTCGAGGGCTACCAGATCGAGGAGCTCCGCTCGATGGATCTTGAAAATCTCATCGCTATAGCAGACGAGCTAGGCGTCGAGAACCCGCGCGAATTCCGCCGCCAAGCGCTCGTTTTTGAAATTTTACGCATGCAGACGAAGCAGGGCGGATTTATACTTTTTACGGGGATTTTAGAGGTTACCGCCGAGGGTTACGGCTTTTTGCGCGGCATAGATTCAAATTTAAGCGACAGCGCTAATGACGCCTACGTGAGCTTAAGTCAGATCCGTAAATTCGCCCTGCGCGTCGGCGACATCGTCACGGGCCAGGTGCGCGAGCCGAAGGATCAGGAGAAGTACTACGCGCTTTTAAAGATCGAGGCGATCAATTACAAATCGATCCAAGAGGCCAGAGAGCGCCCGCTATTTGACAATCTCACGCCGCTTTTCCCGACCGAAAAGCTCAAGCTCGAATATGACCCTATGCGCCTTACCGGTCGCGTACTCGATCTTTTCACGCCGATCGGTAAGGGGCAGCGCGGGCTCATCACTGCTCCTCCGCGTAGTGGTAAAACGGAGCTTATGAAAGAGCTTGCCAACGGCATTACGCGCAACCACCCCGAGGTCGAGCTTTTGGTACTGCTAGTCGACGAGCGCCCGGAGGAGGTCACCGACATGGAGCGTAGCGTACGCGGCGAGGTGTTTAGCTCGACCTTCGATCAGCCAGCATTCAATCACGTCCGCGTCGCCGAGCTCGTCATCGAAAAGGCAAAACGCGCCGTCGAAAACGGCAAGGACGTCGTCATTCTGCTCGATAGCATCACTCGCCTTGCGCGCGCCTACAACACCGTCACGCCTAGCAGCGGCAAAGTCCTAAGCGGCGGCGTGGACGCAAACGCCCTGCATAAGCCGAAGCGCTTCTTTGGTGCGGCACGAAATATCGAAAACGGCGGCTCGCTCACCATCGTCGCTACCGCGCTCATCGAGACCGGCTCGCGTATGGATGACGTGATCTTCGAGGAGTTCAAGGGCACGGGCAACAGCGAGATCATTCTCGATCGTAACATATCGGATCGTAGAATTTACCCGGCGATCAACATCACCAAATCGGGCACGCGCAAAGAGGAGCTTTTGCAAGGCAGCGAAAATCTGCAAAAGATCTGGGCGCTGCGCTCGGCGATCTCGACGATGGACGACGTCGAGGCGCTAAAATTTTTATACGCCAAGATGCTAAAAACCAAAGACAACACCGAGCTGCTATCGATAATGAACGGCTAAATTCTTTAAATTTAGCCTTATTCTGAAATTTCGCTCCAAATTTAGCGGCATGGTTTATACCGCTTGCCGCAAATACCGCCACGTAGCTTCGTATGCGCTTTCAAAGCGGCGCATCTTTTTTTCAAACTCCACTATTTTAAGTTTAAATTTATCGCGATATTTGCTAAACGTTTTGCGCTCGTAGCACGAGATGCGGCGCTGCCCGACAGAATTTTACTTTGGTAAAAATCCATTTGCAAGATGTAAAGCGTAAAATTTTACGAGGAATTTTACGCTTTGCTATGCACGGAGCTAGGATGTTTGATTTCGATACCTCAAATTTATACAATACTTACAAAGCTTAATTATCTAAATCTTAATTTATATTTTTATCGCAATTTTTCCTTTTTGCCGTAGCTTATTAATTCAATTTTTTCTGTATTTTATTTTCTATTTTTCCCAGTTTTCACTCTGTTCTCTTCTTTTATCAATAGCGTCTTTTAGAATTTCAATATACCCACCTTCATCAACCTGCCCGTTATTGTCTATGTTATTTTCCGAAATTAGGATTTCTACTCCATAAAATTCGTTACCGCAACTATTGAAATTTGGGCTATGTCGATTTTGCAAATATGCTTCTATTTTACATTTTGTATTGATGAAATCATCGCTTTGAATTTTATATTCATAAATTGGGAATTGAATTATTTTAGTGTAGGTACAATATTTGGATATTCCGTTAAGTCTATCGTATAGTTTAGGTTTATTTTTACATTCTGATATTTTATATGAGTTTTTAATATAAAATATATTATACCAGCCATAATGGATTAGAATATTTTTGTCTTTAGGAAAATTGATTTTAAAGTATGTATTCCAAAAATAGTATCTATTCCACTCATTGTCTCGTTTATATCGTTCATTATCATCTTTCAAAGTCCAAGCGATTTTCTTATTGCTTATGATATTTTTGCTTATATCGTTTAAAGTAAAATTTTTTCTAATTCTTTCTTTTATATTAATCTTTGTTTGATTATTATCATTCTGTAAAATTTTTTTGATCTTATTTAATATGTCTATTTCGGTAAGATTTGAATCAAGTTCGTAAAAAATATCTTTTTTGCAATCGTCTATTCTGCTAAATTTTGATAAATATCAGTCGTAGATATAATCATTAAATTGATCTTGGATAAAATTGTCTAAAAGTTCATCTTTATCGAGCCATTTTATATAATGAAAGCTAAACCCGCTGTAATTAAGCGCGCCGACGATTACACAAACGCCGAGCGCGGCGATTAGGGTTTTGGCTAGAAATTTAAGAGCTTTCAAAATTTACTCCTTTAGCAAAACGCTAGTTAAAATACGAGCCTAACGGGCTACAATATTAAGCGGCCCTTTAAATTTAAGCTCACTCAAAAAGGGTTAAATTTAAACCCATGCCGCCTTTAAAATTAACCGAATCGCTTCTTACTTCCCGCTGAAAAACAGCAGATTTGCCATTATGATCACGATCGCGACGGGCGCTACGAAGCGCAGTGAAAAGTACCAAATTTTAAATCCAAGCTCGCCCATATCGGCGCCAAAAAGCCCGCGCAGGCGCCGCGCGTCCATCACGAAGCCCACGAATATCGCCGAGGTTAGAGCGCCCAGTGGCAGCATGACGTTTGAACTTACGAAGTCCAAGCAGTCAAAAAAGCTCGCGCCGAAAAGCTTAAATTTGCTCGCATAATCCGCGTGCATCGATAGCAGCGAGCATGCGCCTAGCGCCGCTATGGCGCACCCTGAGATGCAGACTGCGCGCAAGCGCGAAATTTTAAATCTGCCGATGAGATAGAAGACGAATGGCTCGATCATCGAAACCGCGCTCGTGATCCCCGCGAAAAAGAGCGAGACGAAAAACGCGACTTCAAGCACCTGCCCCGCTAGCCCCATTTTTGCAAACATCGTAGTGAGCGAGACGAACACAAGCCCCGCACCCTGCGCGGGATCGGCGTGGAATTCGAAGATGAAGGTAAAGACGATGAGCCCCATCATCAGCCCGATCGCGATGTTGATAAATACGATGTTTACCGAGCTGCGCACCAGCCGCACCCCCTCGCTAAGCGATGCTGCGTATGCCGCGATACAGCCGACGCCCACGCAAAGGGTAAAGAGCGCGAGCCCGAGTGCGGAGAGGACGGAGTTAACGGTGATTTTACCGAAGTCGGGGTAGAAAAGAAATTTTGCCGCCGCGCTGAAGCCTTGCATCGTGCACGCATACGCAAGCATCGCAAGCAGCAGCACGAAAAGAAGCGGCATCATCACGACGTTTAGCCGCTCGATACCGCTTTTGATGCCGCGCGCGACGACGGATAGCGTCAGCACGAGCGCAAGCGCGTAAAAGCCGAGGCTCGTGGCTAGCGAATGCGAGATGAGATTATCAAAGACGGCGCCCGCTTCCTCGGCGGTTGCGGGCAGCGGAGAAAAGCCCAAAAAGATATATCGGATCACCCAGCCGAGGATGACGAGGTAAAAGGACAGCACCAGCATGCCGCCCGCGATGAAAACTCCTGCTGCGCGCCATTTGCGTCCGCCGCGCGGTGCCAGCGTCTCGTATGCGCTCGGTAGATCCCTCCCGCTTAGCCTGCCTAGCGCCATCTCGGCTAGGAATATGCTAAAGCCTACGCCCAGCGTGAGTGCGAGGTATAAAAGCACGAAGGCGCTGCCGCCGTTTTGACCCACGAGGGTGGGGAATTTCCATGCGTTGCCAAGCCCCACCGCCCCGCCTGCGACGGCAAGTATAAAGCCGATTTTGCTAAATTTATCGTTCATTTTCTCTCCGATGATTTTTTAAATTTTAAAGCCGCGGAATTTTAAAATTCCAAACTACCGCCGCATCTCGCTATGAAATTTGGCTCGCTACTTTGGGCCGCTTTGGCGCTAAATTTTAAAATTCCAAGCGCAATTTCGCGCGGGTCACCACAAAATTTTATGCGCCGCTTCTGCGGCAGATTGCATAGGTTGCGTCATAAACTATCGTGGCGGCTGTGCACCGACCGTCTCGGTTTAGAATTTTAAAATTCCGCAGCGTGATCAGACGCGGCTGCGCTACGGCGTCTTTGCCGCGATCTTGCGCAGGTTGCCGCGCGGGTTAGCGCGGTCGCGCCGAAGGCTGATTGCGGTCGCCGCATATTCCTATCTAGACATAAAATTCCAGGCGCAATTTTTTGACAGCCGCCATGGTCGCTTGCGGATCGCTGCAAGTTCGCTATGAAATTTTGTCCGTTACTTTTAGACTGCTTCAGCGCCAAATTTTAACTTCCATGCTATCCATCCGCTTTACAAAATTTAAAAATTTAAAATTTTTAGCTGATTGAGCGCTATCACTACGATCGCGACTGGCGCCACGAAGCGCAGTAGTACGAAATACCACAGCTTAAAGCCCATTCGTCCCATATATGGGCGCAGTAGAATTTCGACGGCTCGTTTTTTGATCACGAATCCTACGAAAATCGCCACGATTATGCCGCTAAGAGGCATTAAGATATTCGAGGTTAGGTAATCAAGCACGTCAAAAAAGCTCTTGCCACCTAGGCTAAAATACTCACTCGTGCCCCCGTAATAACCCAAAATGCAGCATATCCCTAAAACATACGTCACGGCAAAAACTAAAAGTGAAGCGCGCTTTCGGCTTAGTTTGCGGGAGTTTACGAGATAATAAATCGCAGGCTCCAGCATCGAAATTGCAGAAGTAATCGCCGCAAATAATAGCGAGGTGAAAAATAAAAAGGCTAGGATATTTCCGATCGCACCGAGCTTTGAAAAAAGCACCACCAGCGAGACAAACACTAGCCCCGGACCTTGCGCTTTGGGATCGCCGCTGAATTCAAAGATGAAGGTAAAGACGATAAGTCCCATCATCACGCCGATTAGGACATTAATGCAGACGATATTTATGCTTGAGGTTAGGATATTGGTGCGCGCAGGCAGGCTCGCGGCATAGGTCATAATCGTAGTAACGCCAAGCGAAAGCGTAAAAAATGCAAGTCCTAGCGCCGAAAGAACGCTATCTTTATTAAGCTTGGAAAAATCTGGCACTAGCAAGAATTTTGCGCTACGTCCGAATCCATCGAAACTCGCGGCGTAAATTAGCATCAAAACCAGCAAAATAAATAGCGCAGGCATCATCCAGACATTAAGTCGCTCGATGCCGCTTTTGACACCTTTAGATACGATGAAAAAGCAAAACGCCGACGCTACGGTGAAGCACACCGCCGCGCTTGAAAAGTCGCTACCTAAAAGCGCTTTAAACGCTGCGCCGCTTTCATCTATACTTTTTGGCAGATAAAAAGCGCTTGAGACCACGTATTTTAGGATCCAGCCCATTACGACGCTGTAAAAAGCATAGATCAAAAGCGCACTAATCATAAAAAATCCCGCGTATTTCCATGCGCCTTTGTATGAGGGCGCGAGCTTTTCAAATGCGCGCACTGGATCACTTTCGCTTAGCCTGCCGATGACGATCTCGGCTAAAAAAATCACGAAGCTAACCAAAAGCGTCAGCAAAAGATATAGCAAGATAAATGCGCTGCCGCCGTTGGTGCCTACTAAAGTGGGGAATTTCCACGCATTACCGAGCCCTACGGCGCTGCCCGCGACCGCGAGAATGAAGCCGATTTTGCTGAATTTATCATTCATTTTGCACCTTTTTTAAAATTTAGCCGCAATCTTAGCGAAATGTAGCTTAAGGGCGGTATCAAAGCTTCGTTAAATTTGTTTACCGCGCAGGTAGAATGGCAGTAATTCAAAATTTTTAAAGTAAACGGATAGTAAAATACGGAGTAAAATTTCAAACAAGGAGAATGAAATAAAAAATCCTAAAATGTTCCTCTGGGGGGGGCTTGCGTTCGCTGCTTTTTTGGTGGGTTGCGATAATACGGAGGTTAAATCTTTAGAATACTATCAAAATCATCCCGATGAGGCAGAAAAAGTTTTCAAACAATGCGATTTTGATAAATTAAACGAAAATAGCAACGCCTATAAGAATTGTAAAAATGCTAAAGAAATTTATAAGTTTAATGAGGATAAAAAGTTTTTCTCGGGAACAAAATAGTATTTTAGTATTAATTCAATATTAAAATATCTCTTACGCCTTATACTTAAGTTCATTTTATTTACCTTGTATCTCGGTGCAAGGTAAATTTGATGAATGTAAATTTTAAAATACAAATGCCGAGCCCTGCTAAATTTTAAGTACCGAAACGCTAAAATCATCCAAAAATTTCAAAACTAAAGGCAAAATATGCAAGTCAAACTTCTAAATTTCACTCCGCTTTGGGTCTGCTCAAACGCGATCCGCACCTGCTGGCAGAGCTTTGAGCGCGGCGATTGCGGCGGCGCCAAAGACCTAGCGCTAATAGACCGCGTCGGCAACCAGCTCAAGCACTCAAGCACGCTGGAGCACCTCTACTACAACTTCTACATCAGCGGTATTTCGCGCGCACTACTTCAGGAGCTGGCGCGCCACCGCCTAGCAAGCCTTAGCGTAAAATCCACTCGCTACACTCTCAAAGAATTGCGCGGCGAGGGCAGCTTCGCGCAAGGGGATTTCGAAAACGCCGCGCGATACATCGTGCTTACGGGCAACGAAGCGGTCGATAACGCAAGTATCGCGGCTCTTGAAAATCTGCGCGTAATCTTACAAACCCCAATCAGCCTTGATGTCGCCAAATACTGCCTGCCAGAGTGCTACAAGAGCGAGCTTAGCTGGAGCATAAACGCACGCAGCTTGCAAAACTTCCTCGCTTTGCGCTCTAGCAAGGCGGCACTTTGGGAGATCCGCGAGCTTGCGGGTAAAATTTACGAAGCGCTACCGCAGGAGCATAAATTTATATTCCAAAGCTGCATGGCGGGCGGGGAGAAGACGCAGGACGAGGAGTAGCGAGCGAAGTAAATTTTGATATTAAGAGGGCTGCGATGATAAAACTTACGCAGATGAGAGCGGCTTTTGAAAAAGAGGAGCCGAGCGCGCTTTATCTTAGCTACTTGGGATGGGTAAAAACCCTGATTCCATTTTGGAGGCAGGCCGCTGCGAGGATCGCGGAGCTAAACGGCACGACGGATGAAAAAAGAGACAAGTATCTGCGAGCTATCGACAATTCTTTGCAGCTTTTGCAAGCTTGGCGATTTAAAAAGATAAAATACGTACAAGCAAGAAGAAAAGAGATCGATAGCGCCATAAGTTTTATTCGAAACGGCGCCTTAACGCAGCAGGCATGCAGATACGCCTTTGCGCCCGTTTGCAGAAATTTAGCGAGCATTTTGCGCAGCTTTTTATACGTTTCGACTTTTGGCTATTCGGACGAGCAGCTTCCGACCGTATTCGCTCAAAAAATTTACGGCATTGCGCTGTGTCATACTTTATTTCCCTTTGATACGGGCGATTTTGTGTATTATCTGCCGCGAGAGAAATCTATCCATACGCAAGACCCCGCCGATTTGGATAACTGGCATTTGATGATGGAGATAGCGAGCGGCAATTTAGGGATTTCTGCGTTGATTGAGCGGCTAAACGAACGCGCGTATGAAATTTGGACGAATTACAAAACGCCGTTTGAATGGAAATACGACGAGGGGATTTGGGATTTGGAATTTGAGAATGTTTCAAAAAGGCTGCACTATGCGGGCTTGCGAGCTTTTGCAGGTCTGAGTAAAGCGGAATAAAAGGCGCGCAAATTTTAAATCGCTTCTGAAATTTCATTCGCGGGCGGTAAAATTTCTGCGAGTTTTTAAGGCGTGTAAAATTTAAAATTTATTTGAGTGGGTTTTTTGGCAGCCTGCGGTATCAAAATTTAGCTGCCGCGCATTTTACGACTTGCGGCGCCGAGAATTGCAGCGGCGGCAAACCGAAAACTTGGGCGAGCGATAAATTTAAAGGACGGATCATGAAAAATCTAGCGCTTGTGATGTTTGGCGGACAGACGCACCTCGATTTTGTGGGATTTTACGATTGTATGCTAAGGCTCAAAGCCGTCCTCCCGCAGCTTGAGATGAGGTTTTGCTCGCGCGAGCGACAGGTTTCGGACAGCGGCGGTCTTGCGATCGATGCGGGCGAGATCACGACGGATCTAGGCGGCTTTGATGCGGTTTTTGTGCCTGGCGGTATGGCGACGCGCCGCCTTAAAGACGATACGGGCTTCATCTCGTGGCTCGCAACCGCGCGCGATGCGAAGTATAAGTTTAGCGTTTGCACCGGTTCGCTGCTTCTGGGCGCGGCGGGGTTTTTGCAAGGTAGGCGCGCGACCACGCATCCGTTTTGCTATGATCTGCTGGCGCCTTACTGCGCGGACGTGGTGCATGAGCGGCTCGTGCGCGAAAGCCTGCCCGAAGGAGGCGAGATTATCACCGCAGGCGGCGTGAGTAGCTCCATCGAGCTTGGACTTTACGTGATTGAGAAATTTGTAGGTGCCTCTGCGCGCGAGACCGCCGCTGCGGCGATGGATTATCCGTATTACGGCCTTAAAAGCAAGCTCGCGCGATGAAATTTTAAAGCCGCTAAGATCGGCGGCGCGCTTTATAAATACCGCAGTAAATTTTAAAATAGAGTGGAATGTAAATCGTAATGCAAACAATAAAAATATTAAAAATATTGTGGAAAGTCATCAAGATCGCCATACTCGCATCATTGATATTATCGTTTGCGGCATTGATATTGTTTGTTTTATTTATAGCCTTTCTATTTTCACCCCTTAATACGGATTTTTCATATATAGAAAATAAAAATTTGGCTAAATTTGAAGCCTTAACAAATACAAAGGGAGAAACTTTGCTCATTTATCGCAAAAAAAGTCCTCCTTTATCGTGTAGTGAAAAAATACAGACTTGTATCTGTTACGCGCATTTTATAAAGGCGGATAAGCCCTTTACTTTGACGCAACAAAAAATGTTGCAAGAGGGCTACGAGTTTGTTTCCGAGTCTGACTGTATAGCTGAAACTACAAATTTGCATGAATTTAAACTATCGTGGGCGATGCCGTCTTATTATTATGCCGGCAGTCGGGAGTATTTGATATATGGTTCGATCAAAAATTTAAATATAACGGCAATAGTCAACGATAAAAGGCGAATATGGTACAAAAAAGAGCACGAATGAGGACAGCCGGACGATTATGATCACGAGGTTATTTTTTATCCGGAACTTAATGTAGTTCAAATAAATAAAATGGGGTATTAATAGCGTGCGCTAAATTTACTTACAGCCGATTGATATCGTCGTTGAAAAATAAATTTAAAAGCTTTGGGATAAAATTTAAAAATTTAGACTTTGGTCTTGCGGATATTTATCAAAGTAGATAAAATAACGATATAGTGGGTTTTCATAAAATAGGAGATCACAAAGACAGAATGAAACCGGCTCAAATTTTATCGCTGCTTTCGCATATAGCTTTCGGGTCGCTTATAGGTTAAAATTCAGAGATAATAACCCGTGGGAGTTCGCAATCGCGCTTTTTGCCTACGCGATTTTGTTTGCTTTTTATCCGCAGAGCCTGCTTAACGATAATAAAAAGACGATCGCCATGCTGTTTTTTATGGCGTTTTTGATCGTGATCGTGTAGCGGCGCCTATAAAAATCGGCGAAGTCGGTTGCGGCGCGAGAGCGCAGGCGATCCGCCTTTGATTACAGCGGCGCGCAAGAGCGATATTATTTTTAAAATTTATTGTAAAATTAGAGCGTTAATTTATTAAAATTTAAAGGGTCGGTATGCAGATAAATTTAGACGACGTGAGGATTGAGAGCGGCTGGAAAGAGGCACTTAGAGAGGAATTTTTAAGCGAGTATTTTGCAAAGATCAAAGAAAACCTGCTCGCCGCAAAGGCGCGCGAGATCGTATATCCGCCGGGAAATTTGATCTTTAATGCCTTTAATCTCACCCCGTTTGAGCGGGTGCGCGCGGTGATTTTGGGGCAGGATCCCTACCACGGCGCGCATCAAGCGATGGGGCTTAGCTTTTCGGTGCCGCACGGCGTGCGAATTCCGCCTAGCCTCGTAAATATCTACAAAGAGATTAAAAGCGATCTGGGTATTAGCGAGCCTGCTAGCGGCGATCTGAGCTACTGGGCGAAGCAGGGCGTGCTGCTACTTAATGCGAGCCTTAGCGTGGGCGCGAACCGCGCGAACTCGCACAGCGGCTTCGGCTGGCAAATTTTTACCGACGCCGTGATTAAAATTTTAAGCGCGAGGCGGCAAAGCTTAGTCTTTATGCTGTGGGGAAATTTCGCCAAAGCAAAATCGGCGCTGATCGATGCGCGGAGGCATCTCATTTTAACCGCCGCGCATCCTAGTCCGCTTGCAGGAGGGGCGTTTTTCGGCTGCAGGCATTTTAGCAGATGCAACGAATATCTGCGCGCGCACGGTCTGGGAGAGATCGATTGGGATCTAAATCACGGCGCAGATTAAATGTATTTTAAATGAAATTTGCGTAAAATGCGCCGCAAAATTTCAAAGTAAAGAAATTTTAAAAAATGTCGAAAGGAGAAGTGAGCGAATAATATACGACCGGCTTAAGACGGCTTGCCGAAGCGACGCGAATGCGCGGCTAGGCTAATCATTGTAATTAAAGGAACGATATGAAAAAGATAATTTTGGGAATTTTATTGTTATTTACAAGTAGTGTAGTGGCAAATACCCTATCTGAGATCAGGCAATCGGGCAGTGTGCGCGTAGGCGTATTTGAGGCGCAACCGCCTTTTAGTAAATTCGAAGACGGCAAATTTCAAGGATTTGAGGTGACTTTAGCCGAGGCGCTATCAAAAGATATATTCGGCGGCAAGGCGGGCAAGGTGGAATTCGTGCCCGTAAAGGCTAGTGAGCGTTTAAAAGTGTTGGAAGAAAATAAAGTAGATATGGTGCTTGCGACCTTTACGATCACAAATGAGCGTAAGCAGGTGGTCGATTTTACGACGCCGTATTTTGCAGTAAATATCGGCGTGCTAACCCGCGCCGGCGATAGAATCAAGACCGTATCGGATCTGCACGGCAAGCCGATCATCGCAGAAACCGGAACTACGGGCGAAGCATATTTTAGAAAAGAGGGCTTTGAAATTGTAAATTGCGCCACTGCAAATGAATGCTATAAAATGCTAAAGGACGGTAAGGGCATCGGATATGCGACGGATAATCTGATAGTTTTAGCTTATGCCGTCATCGACAGCGACACCGAGGTAAATATCAAGAATTTAGGCGTTTCGGATTTCTTAGGCATTGCGGTTTCTAAGGGCAATAAGGATCTGCTTGAGTTCTTAAATGGCGAGCTAGTCAAGCTAAGCAAGAACGGCTTTATGAAAAAGACCTATGACGAGACTATCGAGCCGTATTACAAGGGTACTGCGGAGAAAAAATATTTCTTGCTGGATGATCTTTATAGCTTATTTTAGGCGGGTATAGCCGATACAGCTCGCCTGCATTTGCTTGCAGTAAGCATAGCTGTGTGCTCTCGCCAGGTAAAATTTAAAGGGCTCGCATAGCCTTGCTATTTTGCCCGACTTTGCGAGCTTGGTTTAGATTGTAAATTTTACTAACGCGCCGTTGCAGAATTTATAAAATTCCATAGAATTTCACAGCGGTGTGCTATTTTTGCGCGGCGCTGATAGACGCACAGAATTTATAGCGAAGCGCTAAAATTTAATGAGAGCAGGCGGAGCTTGGCGCAAGGCAGTAAAATTTAAAAAGCCTCTATCATTATGCTTAGAAATTTTAGTTGCGAAATTTTATCGCTAAGCTCGCAATTTAGGGAATAATTTCAGTTTTGGTAAAATGAAATTTTAAGAAAATTTACATTACAATTACGAAAAATTTAAAATTCAAGGAGGAAATTATGAAAAAGTCATTTTTTCTTATTATATTGTCGGCGATCTTTGTTTTTGCGAATTCCTTAAGCGAAATAAAGCAAAGCAAGGTTATCAGAGTGGGCGTTTATGAAAATGAGCCGCCTTTTAGTAAGTCGAGCGAGAAAGGCTTTGAGGGATTTGAGGTCGAGCTTGCCAATGCGCTAGCCGGTAAAATTTTCGGCAACAGCGGCGGTCGTATCGAGCTTATACCGGTAACGAACGAAGTGCGCTTTCCGATGCTTCAAAATAATCAAGCCGATATGATAATCGCGGCTGCAAGTATCACTGAAGAGCGTAAAGGCAGCGTGGATTTTTCGATGCCGTATTTTACGGTAAATTTGGGAATTTTAACGAAAAAAGACTCAAATATTCACAAAATAGGCGATCTGATGGGCAAAAAGATCGGCATCATCCGCAAGACTACCGGCGAGGCGTATATCAAAAAAGACGGCGGTTATAATGTTTCTTATTGCAACGATTCGGTCGATTGCTATAGGAGATTAAAAAGTGGCGAGATCGACGGGTATTGCAACAACAACCTTTTTGTAATGGTCTATCCGATCGTAGATCCTGCAGTCGAAGTCAATATCAAAAATTTAGGCGATAATGTATTTTTGGGCGTCGCGGTGCAAAAGGGTAACGCAGAGCTGCTAGAAGCGATCAATAAAGGTCTGATCGCGCTTAGCAAAGAGGGCTTTTTCAAAAAGGCTTACGAGGATACTTTCGAATCCTTCTATAAAGGCACCGTCGATAAAAAATATTTCTTGCTTGACGATCTTTACAGCTTTTTTTAATAAAAAAGGAATTTGAAATGAAAAAATCACTGTTTTTAATTCTTTTATCTTGCATCTTTGCGCTTGCGAATTCTTTAAGCCAAATAAAGCAGAGTAAAGTCATTCGTATCGCCGTTTATGAAAATGAACCTCCGTTTAGTAGGGTCACGGATAACGGCTTTGAGGGCTTTGACGTGGAGCTTGCTAATGCAATCGGAGGCAAAATTTTAGGCGATACCGGCGGCAGGATCGAGCTCATACCGGTATCGGCGCAAGCGCGCTTTCCGTCCATTCAAAATAATCAGGCGGATATGCTTATCGCGGCTGCAAGCGTTACTGAGGAGAGAAAGAAAAATTATGAGTTTTCGATGCCCTATCTTTCGGTAAATTCCGGAGTTTTAACCAGAAAAAGCGACAATATCCAAAAAATGAGCGATTTGCGAGGTAAGAAAGTAGGCGTCATCCGCGGCTCCACGGGCGAAGCGTTTATGCAAAAGGACGGTGGCTACAATCTAGTGTATTGCAAAAATTCCTCCGATTGCTACAAGCGGCTAAAAAGTGGCGAGATCGACGGCGCGTGCGACGATAATCTATTTGTGATGGTCTATCCGGTCGCAGATCCTAGCGTCGAGGTTAATATCAAAAGTCTTGGCGAGAACGTATTTTTAGGCATCGCGATGCAAAAAGGCAACGCAGATCTCGCAGAAGCCGTCAATCAAGCGCTCATCTCGCTTAGTAAAGAGGGCTTTTTCAAAAAGGCGTATAACGATACTTTCGAGCCTTTCTACAAAGGCACCGTCGATAAAAAATACTTCCTTTTAGACGACATATACAGCTTCTTTTAAAATTTTAAATTTAACGCAGGGCGTGGATTTGAAGCTTTGCGGCTTTAAACCCCGACCCGCGCGTCATTAAAATTCCGTCTCGAAATTTTGTCCTAAAATTTCATTTCAAATTTTATTAGTCCCACTGCCGCGCCTAAGCCAGCGTGCACATGGCAGTCATAATCTTTAGTATTTGCGAGTATTTACGGCGCGCAAAGCTAGATCGAGCTAGGCTTTAAAATTTTACTCCGAGTCCTTGGAATTTTTTAAATCCTGCATACGCTCCTGCTGAGCCTGCACGAACGCGCTGTATCTGATAAAAAGATAATCCTTGATCTCAAAAATCATCAATGTAAAAATCGAAGGCAGCGTGAAAAATCTAATCGTCATAAACACCAGATCAAGCGCGCTTAGCTCATCCTCGCTCGCTCGATACCCTCCCGCACTTGCGGTTAAAATCCCATGCAGCGTCTCGTAGTTATAAAGGATGAAAATCGTCACGAAAAGTGTGGAGAGCTTCGATACTATCTTATTCATGATCTGCGCCACGTCCTCGTCGGCGATCACCGACATCGCAAACCACACGATGGTGAAAAACAGCGGAAAGACGATGTTAAAATTTAGCGAGTTATCAAGCTTTTGTGCGCCCGTCACCGCTATGATCGCAAATACCGCCGCAAAGGGGATCACAAATAGCGCGAAGGTCATCGCTGATTTTATCGCCTTAAAAAAGCTATACGCAAGCAGGGGAGAGCCCAAAGCAAGCAAAAAGATCGTCAGCGCGTAGTTTGCTTTGGCAAAATCGTATAGGTTAAACAGCGCAAATACCGATGCTGCGGCAAGTAGTGGTACGCTGAGCTTAAACACTGCCCCGTATTTAGCGTAAGCGTGCGATACGACGGCATCGAGCCTGCTAAATTTGACGTTTAAGCTTTGCGCCCTGATGAAAAACAAAATGACGGATTTGACGATGCAATTCGGCTTCACTGATATCCCTTAAAACTTAATAAATTTATCTGTTTATTGTCACACGAATTTTCTTGCAAAAAATCTATAATTTTAAAAACTATCAGTGCAAGTAATGAAGGTATTGTAAAATATTGTATAGCCATAGATATAATTTTAATTACTTGCTTATCTGGAAGCTGTGTCTTTTCAGTAGAAATTTCTATTAACATATCATTACTGAGAAATGCAATAAACAATAATACTATAACAGAAAACCTAGATATTATTTCATTCACAAATATCGACAACTTTTCATTAGCTAAAATGAAACTTATAAGCCAAATATATGTACCATAAATCATAGGAACTAATACTTTTAAAAGCGATGAATTATTAATAGCGTAATAATTATGAAATAATGGCAATATATTAAATTGATGAAATTCAAAAATAAGCTGTACCATCATTTTTAAATATATTAAAAAAGTTATATATATAATTATTTTTGTCAAATTAAATTTACAAGCCCACATAAGTCGCATGAGCAGAATAGTTAATGCTAAAAATGCTATTATCAAAGTTGGTATGATCATTAAAAAAATAGTTATTATAATAATACCATACAATATTGATATTATAGTACTGCTAAATATACGTGATATGTAAAAATAATAAACAATCATAAAAATAGTCAATATAAGTAATGCTAAAGAATTATTTGCTATTGCAGAACTCAAAATTTCAAAAGAGATAGCAAATGGAATAATAAAAATTATAGATGACTTTTTTAATGATAAAAAACCCCACTTTTTAAATATTTTATCTAATCTATCAAATAGTTGAGGTTTCTTATTTACTAAAATAAGTATAATAAATCCTAATGCAAATATTATAACCGCTGGGATAAAATTTTGCTTATCTAACCACAAAAGTACCACTAGCATTAGTATTTCAATCGCTATAATAAATAATAGACAGAACGTACCAACAACATTAACCGATTCCGAGAGTTGATTATTTTCCATCATTATATTTCACATCCAATCTAAAATTTGCGTGATCTCGGTAGCGTGAAAAATTTTAAGCCCCTGCGCGTTTTGCGGCTTCATCGGGACGATCGCGTTTTTAAATTTCTGCATCGCGGCTTCCTTCAGGCGCGCATCGAGGTTGAAGATCTCTCTGATCTCGCCGTTTAGGCTCACCTCACCGATGAAGACGCTCTCTTTGCTGATCGGGCGGTTTTTGAAGCTGCTTACGATCGCCGCGACGACGGCTAGATCGCACGCCGTTTCGGTGATTTTTACACCGCCGCTTACGTTTACGAAGACGTCGTATCCGCCAAGCCCGATCTCAAGCTTGCGATCAAGTAGCGCTAGAAGCATATCGAGGCGGTTTTTATCAAAGCCCGTAGCGCTACGCTTCGGGTAGCCGCTCTCGCACACGAGCGCTTGGATCTCTACGACAAGCGCGCGCGTACCCTCCATCGTGATCGTGATCGCCGAGCCGCTTACCGCCTTGCCGCGCGTGAAAAATTTACTCGCGACGTCCTTGGCGCTTACGAGCCCGTGCGGCCCCATCTCGAAAATCCCCACCTCGCTCGTAGCCCCGAAGCGGTTTTTAAAACCGCGCAAAATTCTAAGCTGCTTGCTCGCATCGCCCTCGAAATACAGCACCACGTCCACCATATGCTCTAATATGCGCGGGCCTGCGATCGAGCCCTCTTTGGTGATGTGGCCGATGATGAAGATCGAAATTCCGCGCGCCTTGGCAAGTCGCATCAGCTCGAAGGTGATCTCGCGCACCTGCGTGATCGAGCCCGGCGCAGAGGAGGCCTTGTCGCTAAAAAGCGTCTGGATGCTGTCGATGACGATAAACTTATAATCCCTGCGCTCCACCTCTTCAAGCACGGCGCTTAGATTTATCTCGGTGAGTAAAAACAGCTGCTCGCTTATCGCGCCTAGCCGCTGCGCACGCATTTTGATCTGGCTAGCGCTCTCTTCGCCGCTTACGTAAAGCACCGCACGGCCGCCGCTTGCTAAATTTGCCGCGATCTTAAGCAGTAGCGTGGATTTTCCGATGCCGGGGCTGCCGCCGATTAGCACGAGCGAGCCCTCTACGACGCCGCCTCCGAGGACTAAATTTAGCTCGCTATCCTTGGTGTCGATGCGCGAAATTTGCTCGATCTGTATCTCGCTGATCGCTTTGGCGCTTGCGGATGAGGCGCGGGCAAGCTCGCCCTCGATCTCTTTTAGCGCTTTGATCTGAGCGGGCTTGAGCTCGACAAAGCTATCGAATGCGCCGCAGTCGGGGCATCTGCCGAGCCATCTGCTTTGCTGATTGCCGCAGTGCTGGCACTCAAAAATTGTGGTTTTAATTTTCGCCATCTTTATTCCTCGCTCATTTTTGCCTAAATTTGCCCCAAGCTTTGCGAAATTATACTTAAAATTTTTAAAATTTTAGCCGCCTCGTGCGCTGTTTGCGGGATCAAAAATCACGAGACGGAGGATTTGCGGCTAAATTTGAGCTAAATTTAAATATGTTTTAAACATTTATAACTATAATACAAATTTCACTTTATTTAAAGAAGGTTTAAGATGAAGGGCAAGCTTAGTAGAAGCCAGTTTTTGACGATATCGCTTACGCTATTTGCGATGTTTTTCGGTGCGGGAAATTTTATTTTTCCGCCGGGTCTCGGTAGGGAATCCGGACAGAATTTTTATATCGCGATAATGTTTTTTTGCGCTACGGCAGTGCTTCTGCCGGTACTCGGCGTCGCAGGCATCGCGCGCGCAAAGGGACTTCAAAGCCTGGTGCGCCGCATAGATCCCGTGTTTGCGATCGTTTTTACCGCGCTTTTGTATCTTACTATCGGGCCTCTTTTTGCGATACCGCGTGCGGCAAATATGCCTTTTGATATCGCGATTAAGCCTTTTATTGCGGAAGATCGCCTTCAAATTTGGCTATTTGTTTATTCGGCGGCATATTTTGCGCTGAACTATTACATCTGTATGAACCCTTCAAAGCTCGTCGATCTACTAGGAAAATACCTCACGCCGATACTTTTGGCGCTTATTTTGCTACTTTTCGGCGCGGGATTTTTATTTCCTATCGGAAGCTTCGTCGCTCCTAGCGGCGAGTACGTTGATCACGCCGCAGCAAAGGGCTTCGTAGAGGGCTATCAAACGATGGACGCGCTTGCGTCGCTAGCATTCGGCATCATCGTAATTAACGCCATTAAAGCAACCGGCGTAAGCGACGAGAAGCACCTCGTCACCTCTACGATAAAGGCGGGAATGATGTCGGGCGTCATACTGATGACGATATATTTTATGCTGGGCTATCTGGGCGCGACCTCCGCGGAGCTTTTCAAGGATACGCCGAATATCAACGGAGCGGAGCTTCTGTCGCGAGTAAGCGATCATTACTTCGGAAGAGTGGGCGTAGTGATCCTAGGCAGCGCATTTTTCCTAGCCTGCATCACCACGACGCTGGGTCTTATAAGCTCGGCTAGCGAATACTTTGAAGAGCTTACGAAAGGCAAGATCAAATATAAAACCTGGGCGATCGCTTGGTGCGTGATCGGCTTTGGAGTCGCAAATTTCGGCCTTACGACCATCATCAAAGGCTCCATCCCGGTCCTCGTCGCTATTTATCCGATCTCGATCATGCTGATAATCCTCTCGCTGATCAACCCGTGGATCGATTCGAGCAAGCTGATTTACCGTGCTTGCGTCTATGTCTGCGTAGTCGAGGGCGTCATAAACGGGCTTGATATTTTGGGGATTTCGGTGCCGCTTGTTACGTTTATCGTAAAGAAAATGCCGTTTTACGACTCGATGCTAGGCTGGATAGTGCCTAGCACAGTGACCTTCGCCGTAACATACGTGCTGCATCTAATCTTTGAAAAAAGAGATGATAGCTTTTAAATTTAAGAGCTATTTTAAAATTTAGCCGGGCTCTACGGGGCTCGGCATACTTCTAAATTTTAATTCGCCGCCGAATTTAATCTCCATATTTTTCCATAGAATTTCGACATATAAAACAAGCCGCCTTCAAAATTTAACCTAAATTTACGCTAGAATTATCAAAATAAAATTTCAAAAGTAAGGATGGCAAGATGGGTAAGCGGGACGAAGAGCTAAGTTTAGCGTGAGATTTTGAGCGCGACGGCTTTAGAGTGCCCGGTTTATACGAGAGGTTTTGGCGGCTGCAAGGGGATGCGGCGGCATATTTTACGCTAGCGGACAGCCTGCTGCGCGGGCGGCAAGAGGGCGGCACGCTACTAAAGGACGCTATGGGCTACGTGGGCGAGGAGGATTTTAAAGCTTTGATCGCTACGGCGGTTGAAATTTTACGAGAAGAGGCGGCAGAGGGGCGCGAAACGCAGCAGGACGAAAGCGCGATCCAGACAGGAGAGAATGCGCGGGCGGACGAATGCAGGGGCGAAAGCGCATGGCAACGCGGCAGAGATGAAAAGAGCGCACGCTGGAAAAACGCCGAAGAGGTCATCGCAGCGGCAAGTCTCGAGTTCGCGCCGCTTTTGCACCCGTATCTTGGCGAGCTTTTTAAATTGCAGCCGAACGAGAGCGCGTATTACGCAGAGTATCCGTGGCGCGGGCTTAGTTATGAGAGCTCGCAAATCTGGCGCGAGAGGCTTGCGGATCCGCAGACGAGCAAAGATGATAAGCAAAAAATTTTTAGCTGTCTGCTGCAAACCCGCGATCCGCGAAACGTAAAATTTGCCTGCAAGTTCGCGCTTGCGGAGGATTTTTTCGATCGCCCGTGCGATTTGCTCGAATATATAGGCTACTGGCTGGAGGCCGTGGGATTTACTTTTGAGCGGGCAAAATTTTACGCAGACGGCGCGGCTCAAGCGGCGGATGAAATTTTAAAAATGGATGCGGGCGAATGCGGCGGCGCCAGGCAAGCTCGAACAAGCGAGTGCGACATATCGCAGATGTCAAACGAGCCCGGCGGCGCTATTTCAGCGTCGCTGCAAGCAGATGAGCGCGACATATCGCGCAAAATTTTAGATGAAGCGTGTGATGCTGCAAGCGCCGTTAAATTTAACGCTGGCGAGTTAAAATCGGCAGCGAGCCAAAATTTTAAAGCGGGCGCGGCTGAACACGACTCTAAATTTAACTCAAATGAGCCAGTTGCCGATAAATCACAAAAAGCGCCGAATGATGAAATAGGATTTGGCGGCGAGAAATTCGGGCTCAAAAGATACTGCGGGCAGCGCGTGTATCACATAATCTTTCCGCGCGACCATTTCGGAGCGCCCTATGCGCCGCATCTGGCGAGCATCATCCGACCTGGCAGCTTGAGGGCGACGAGGCGAGATATAGGCTAGGCGGGGTTTTGGATGAGGCGGACGGCGATGTGCAAAATCCGCTATTTCATCTCATCACGCTTGATCCGCTGCCCCGTGGCTTGCTCGTGCGCTCGCTACCGCGCCTAACCCTCGCCGCGCATGTTAGAGAGATAAACGAGGGCGAGATAGTCTTTTACGAGCACGACGCGCAGGGTATGCCGCGACGTATCGGCGAAAGGACGCAGGTGGAATACGCATTTGACGAACCGATAAAGGAGTGCGAAGTAGTACTTGCGCCCACGCCGGCGCGCTGGACGGCTCAGGACTGGGGAATGTCAAACAGCAGGCAAAACCTCGCACGCATCGGCGGCGAGCCCTCGTGGATACAAGGCGCGCAGGTGCCGACGTGTCCGATATGCGGCGAAAAGATGGAATTTTTGATGCAGCTTGACAGCGAGCTTCCGAGTTGCGAGCAAGGCGGCGAGGTATATTTCGGCAGCGGCGGGATTTTATATGTATTTTGGTGCGAGCGAACGCGGGTGAGCGCATTTTTTATGCAGTGCACGTGAGTAAAATTTAAGAAAAACGCGCAAATGGACAGACGGATGATCACGGCGAAAATAAAAAGAAGGGGCGATATTTGGTATTTTGACGATTATTTTAAGTCGCTTCGCAAGAATGAAAACGAAATAGCAAAGCCTATCAGGCAGTTTGTCTTGGATCCGAAAAGGTATCTGTTCAGTACGAAAGAAACCCTTCACGACGCCGTTTTGACTGAATTTAAATTTGGCGTTTTAAAAAACGAAGATAGATTAACGATGAAATTTTTATCGCCCTACCAAGATAGAAATTTTAAATTTGTTTTCAAAAACGTCCTAGCCGTCCGCTTTAAAACGGACGACAAGAGCTTTAAAAATAACGATCTGATAGTTCATCAATTTTCGCTAGAGCAGGGAGGCATTTGCGAGTATGATTTTATCTTTGCGAGCGGGCAGAGGATAACCGTAAAATTTAAGCGGCTTGAGATCATTGAAGAATTCTTGTAAGCACGCCGCGTTGCAGGCGGAGGGATTTTATACATATTTTGGTGCGAACGGACGCGGACGAGCGCGTTTTTATGCAGTGCGTGAGTAAAAATTTTGTAAAATTCTAAAACGAAAATCGTAAAATTCTAAGTAAAATTTATTCTAAGATAATCGAGCGGCAAAATTTGCCGAGCATTTCAGCGCGTAAAATTTAAACTTGTTCGGCAAGAATATGTAAATTTACGCAGACACGCATAGTTTAAGCGTAAATCCCATCCACCAGCGTCTCTACGAACTCATCCGAGTTAAATTCCGCCAAATCCTCCATCCGCTCGCCCACGCCGACGAAAAATATCGGTAGCCGCAGTTCGCGCGCTATGGCGAAAAGTGCGCCGCCTTTGGGCGTGCCGTCGAGCTTCGTGATGATGATACCGTCGAGCCTTACGATCTCGTTGAACGCCTTGGCTTGCGCGACGCTGTGATTGCCCTGAGTGGCGTCGAGCACGATGATCTTTCGGTGCGGTGCGCCGCTTTTTGCGCGGTCACATATTCGTACGATCTTCTCTAACTCCGCGGCTAAATTTTTCTGGTTTTGCAAGCGTCCGGCGGTGTCGATCAGGACGCGATCGATGTTTTTGGCGCTTGCCGAACTTACGGTGTCAAATGCCACGGCAGCGGGATCATGCCCCTGCGCGGTCGCTACGATCGGTAGATTTAGGATCTGCGCCCATTTGCGCAGCTGCTCGACCGCGCCTGCGCGAAAAGTGTCGCATGCGCCTAAAATCACGCTTTCGCCGCTATTTTTATATAAATTTGCAAGCTTTGCGGTTGTTGTAGTTTTGCCAGCGCCGTTTACGCCGATGATGAGCTCTACGAAGGGCTTCTCATCTGCGGGTTTAGCGATCTCATAATCGAAATAGTTCTTTAAAACGCCCTTGAGATCGTCTTTGGCGATCAGCTTTTTTGCGGGCAGTTTTTCTAAAATTTCCTCCACAAGCTCGTAGCCTACGTCGGCTTCAAGCAGCATCTCTTCTAGGATTTCTTTTGAAATTTTATCTTCGCTTTTCGCGCCTCGCATCGCGTCTATGGTCTTGCTAAGCCCTTTTTTAAAAAATTCGAACATCAAAAAATTTTCTCCAATTCGGTCATTAAAATTTCTTCCGGCATCAGCCCGAAATACTGCGCGCTAAACTCGCCTTTTTCATCGTATATCGCCATATACGGCACTTCGTTTATGCCGCCTAGCGCCTTTGTAAAAAAGTCCGTCCCTTCGCCGTAAGCGATCGCGTAATTTACTTCGTGCGCGCTTGCGTAATTTTTTGCATCGTCTAAATTTGCATCACCGATCATCACGCCGATTATGTCAAGCTTGCCGGAGTAGGCTTGTTTGGCGGCGTTTAGCGCGCTTACTTGCACGGCGCAGGCGTCGCACCACGGCGTAAAAAACGCAAATAGCGTCACGGTGGAGTTATTATCGATTCGAAAACCCTGCTTTGTCTTTTGCATATTTAAAATTTTTCCGTTACTTAGCTGAAGTGTAAAAGGAGCAGTATAATCGACCTGGATCACGGCTTCAGTTTCGGACTGCGGCTGCGTGGCGTTGGCCTCGGTCGGGGTATCGCTTGATTTTTTATCCTCATCATCGCCGCAACCCGCAAGAAATAAAACAGCCGTAAAAAGCGCTAGAAAAAAACGAAATTTCATAATAAACCTTAAAATTTAATCGCAAGATTATACAAAAACTAGCTAAAATAAGCGTTAAAATTTTATAAAAGGCTTAAGCTATGCAAAAGAATGAATTTAGAGCAATTTGCAAATCGCGCTTAAAATCTCACGCCGCGCGCGCGGCTAGATGCGAGCATTACGCACTTTTATGGCGGCTTGAGCGGCTGATAAAATTTTTAAAAGCGCGCAAAATTTTGATATTTTTACCGATGAGTTACGAGCCGAACGTTTTGATTTTAAGAAAAAAGCTATCAAAAAGCTGCGAATTTTACGTTCCGTTTATGGTGGATATTAGCTTAAAAATGGTAAGATTGCGCCAGCCTTTTAAAATTTCACGCTTTGGGCTGCGGCAGACGCTTCCGCAAAACGGGTATTTTAAAAAGGTCGATTTAGCCGTGGTTCCAGCTATCGGAGTGGATGGCGCAATGGCTAGAATAGGACATGGGAAAGGATTTTACGATATGTTTTTTTCAGGTCTGAAGCTTAAGCCCGCAATCGCGTTCGTGAGTATAAAAGACTGCTTTTGCAGCGAAATTTTATCGCTTGATCACGACGTAAAGGGCGATTTTTACATAACTCCGAGCCAAAATTACCTAAAAAGAGGAAAGTATGATAGAGATTTTAATCGCCTTGTGCGCTCTTGCGGTGGGCGCTGGAATAGGATATTTAGTAGCTAGAAAGATCAATAACGCCAATTACGATTTTTTCGTAGAACAAGCCAAAGCTAAAGCCAAAGCTATAGAATTTGAAGCCGAGGGCATCTTGCGAAATTCTAAAATTTCGGTGCAGGAAGCGGAGTTTGAAGCTAAGAAAAAATACGAAGATAAGGCAAGCAAACTGCAGAAAGAATTTAACGTTAAATTTGACGAGCTCGGCAAAAAGGAGCACGCGCTTCTAACCGAGCAAGAAATTTTAAAAGACAGTAAAAAAGAGCTCGAAAGTGCCAAAAAAGAGGCGAAATTCCTCTACGAAGAGGGCTCAAATTTAAAGAAAAGCTATGAAGAGAAGTTGGCCGAAGCGCTTAAGGTGCTTGAGCGCGTGGCGGGCTTTACGCAGGACGAGGCGCGCGCACAGGTGCTTAAAAAGGTCGAGGAGCAAAGCCGCACCGACATCGCTCACATCGTGCGAAAATATGAAGAGGAAGCCAAAAAAGAGGCGCGAAAAAAGGCGAATTATATTTTGGCGCAGGCTACGTCGCGCTTTGCGGGCGAGTTTGCGGCAGAGCGGCTTATCAACGTCGTAAATATCAAAAACGACGAGCTCAAAGGCCGTATCATCGGCAAGGAGGGGCGCAACATAAAGGCGCTTGAGATGACCTTGGGCGTGGACGTTATCATCGACGATACCCCGAATGCGATCATCGTAAGCTCGCACAATCTATACCGTCGCGCCATCGCCGTTCGAGTTATCGAAACGCTTATCGAGGACGGCAGAATTCAGCCTGCGCGCATCGAGGACATCTACAAAAAAGTGAGCGACGAATTTGAAGCTAGTATTGCCGAAGAGGGCGAAAATATCGTAATGGATCTAGGCCTCAGCAAAATTCATCCTGAAATTTTAAAACTCATCGGCAAGCTTAAATTTCGCGCGAGTTACGGACAGAACGCCCTTGCGCACAGCCTTGAGGTCGCGCATCTTGCAGGCATCATCGCCGCAGAAACGGGCGGGGATCAAAAGCTAGCTAAGCGAGCGGGTCTGCTTCACGACATCGGCAAGGCGCTAACTCACGAATACGAGGGCTCGCACGTAGATCTGGGCGCCGAGGTGTGCCGCCGCTACAAAGAGCATCCGGTAGTGATAAACGCTATCTACGCCCACCACGGCCACGAGGAGGCTACCAGCGTGGAAAGCGCCGCAGTCTGTGCCGCAGACGCGCTAAGCGCCGCGCGCCCGGGCGCTAGACGAGAGGTGCTAGAGAGCTATCTAAAACGCGTTAGCGACATCGAAGCGATCGCGATGAGTAAAACCGGCGTCAAGCAAGCCTACGCGATCAACGCAGGTCGCGAGATCCGCGTCATTGTAAACGCCAAGCTTATGAACGACGACGAGGCGGTTTTGGTGGCTAAAGAGATCGCTTCGGAGATCCAAGATAAGGTTCAATTCCCAGGTGAGATTAAGGTCAATGTCATACGCGAGCTACGCGCGGTCGAGATAGCCAAATAAGGAGTATGAAATGAAAAAATTTATAATCGCTTTATTTTTGCTTTTTAGCGCGGCATTTGCCGAGGATGAGCTCATCATTGATAGCGCGAGTGCCTATTCGTCGGTGATGCGCACGAACGCGCAGTATAAATACCTAGCGCAGCAAGCTCGCGCGATAGTGATATTTCCGAGCGTCAAGAAGCTGGGTTTCATCATAGGCGGAATGTATGGCGAGGGGATCATCATCTATAATAACGACGGCGCGCACAGCGTTAGCGGCGCTGAGATCAGCAGCGCCAGCGTAGGACTTCAGATCGGCTATGAGGATAATTATCTAGTCATTTTCGTAATGCATGACGATGTAATCCAAAAAATGCGAAATTCCCAAATCACGCTTTCGGGCGATGCGACGGCAGTTGCAGGTAACTACAGCGCCGATTCCGGCTCTTTAGATGTGCTAAATCAAGATATGTACGTCTTTACGAATAAAGGCGGGCTGTTTGCGGGCGTGAGCCTGGGCGGTTCGGTGCTGGAGACCAAAAATGACCGCGCTTTTGATCCAAATACCGAGGGCTATGCGCTTTTGATGCGAGTAATTGGCGCAGATGAGTAAAATTTAGCTAAAGATGCTAAGGCGCATAGCTTAGCGAAAAAATTTTGCTTTATGGGCGTTTTATTAGCAGCTTGGAATTTTGCTCGCGTAATTTCTGCAGAATAATAGACTTGGGTGCGTAATTTTATTGCAATTCGCGGGGTGGGAGGCATTTGAGGATATCGCGTAAATCCTTCGTAATTCGCAAGTTACTTTGAATTCTAAAGAAGTCGAAATTTTGTCATTAAATTTAAAATTGCAAAATTTTATCGCTAAATTTTGCGGTGATTTTGCTTGATGTCTAGAAATTTTATTTTAAAATTTCACTTGATATTTTGCGGCGAAATTTTGTATTTCGCGACAGCCGTGCGGAATTTTAAATTTAATGTCGCAGCGAAATCAAGTAGCGTCGTGGGACGTTGGAGTGAAGTTTTCGCGCCGAATTTTAAAGCTGCTTTAGTCAAAAATTATAGAATTTTATACGATCTAATGAAAGGATTTGATGGAGTCGATGTTTGCAAACCTCCATACGTGGGGGTATCTGATACTGTTTTTATATTCGCTGGGCGGAGGATTTTTGGCGCTTGCGGCGGCGGGCGTGCTAAGCTCGGCCGGCGAGCTCAATATCGTCTTATGCATCGTAATCGCCTGCATATCGAACTTCATAGGCGATTCGGGGCTATTTTTAGTAAGCCGCTACAATAAAAAAGAGATCATGCCATATCTGCGCAAACAGCGCCGAAACCTCGCTCTGGCGCAGATTTTGTTTCGTAAATACGGCGACCGTATCATTTTGATTAAAAAATTTATCTACGGTCTCAAAACCCTCGTGCCGATCGCGATCGGCATCACAAAATATTCATTTTTAAAATTTAGCGTCATCAATGCCGTAAGCTCGCTCATTTGGGCGCTTGTGGTGGGGCTACTGAGCTACTATGCGGGCGATTTCGTGCGCGAGCTCTATGCGCATGTCAAGGACGCACCGTGGATCGCTCCGCTGGCTCTAGGCGCGATAGTAGCGGCGATCGTGCTCTATTTTCGCTTCGCCACGCGCAAAAGAGGCTAGCGGTGGCAAAAAAGCTGATTCCGCTCGCAATTTTCGCAGTACTTCTTTTGGTGCTAAATTTGATCTCCAATTCGCGTGGCCCCACAGCTAAAGATGAGCGGATTTTTACCTCCAAAACCCTGGATGCTGCGTCGCGTAAAAGCGGCGTGCAAAATTCTGCAAGCAGCACCGATCGTAAAATTTCAAGCTCGCAAAATCCTGCAAACGGCACCGGCGCAAAAGATGAGAGCGGTGCAAGAAGCGCAGACGGCGGGGCGGGGCGCGGAGCAGACCTAGGAGATTTAAAATCTCATCCGCAAGTAAACGAGCCCGCCGCGACAAATCCTAAAGATGAGGCGGATATCCACAGGCGGCGTAGCGCAGATTATGAAGCTTCGCAATCTCAAAATCCCGCCGAAAATTCTAAAAATCAGCTTGCGGACGAGCCCTGTATAAGCAGGGAGTGCGTGAGCGCTCATATCCGCCGTACGGACTCTTTACCGCAAAATTTTATCACGAAAAAGCAGGCTGGCGAGCTTGGCTGGCAGGGCGGCGATCTGTGGAAATACGCGCGTGGCAAGAGCATAGGCGGCGATCGTTTCGGCAATTTCGAGCGTAGGCTACCTGATAAAAAGGGGCGGATCTGGCGCGAGTGCGACATCGAGTATCGCGGCGGCCCGCGCGGCGCGAAGCGGCTGATATTTTCAAACGACGGGCTGATCTTTTACACCGCCGATCATTATGAAAGCTTTGAGCGCGTGCAATGAGTTTAAATTTTAAAACGCGCAGCGCCGCAAAGATCATCATAGACGGCACAAAGATTAGGCGCAAAGATCAAATTTTCGCGCTGTTTGCCGCGGCACTAAATTTCAAGCCCGAATACATCGCAAATTTAGACGCACTTTACGATGCGCTTGGCGAGCGAGGCGGACGGATCTTAGTCGTCATCAAAAGGGGCGGAATTTTAAAACTAAGGCTGGGTAAATTTTATGATATTTTGCTGGATGTTTTGTGCAGCGGCGAGGCGAAAATTTTAATCTTATGAGCTTGCGAGGCAGCCATATCGCTTTAAAGCTAAATTTTGCCGAGGCAAAGATAGGTTTGTTTCGGCACAGTTTTGAGTGCGCCGTTAAAATTTCCTAAATTTTAGATCTAAATTTTAGAGCTTATTAAAAGAGGCGATTTTAGAGATTTCGCTCACAAAGCTCACGCGGTCAAATTTAAACTCAAGCCCATACCGCCAATCTTTGCGGCGCGGGTTTTTAAACTCGTAAAGCTTAACCGTCTTTGTTTCAAATTTAATCCTGAGCGCGAGATACCAGCAGTTCCAGATCCCGCACGGACAGCCCAGTAGCACGACGTCCCGCTCATCTTGCGCCAGATCAGCCTCAAGCGCCGTGCGCAAAAATAGCTCCTCAAAATCGATCAAGCTTAAGTAGGCGTAGTCTCCTGCGATGCAGCCTCGCCTATTTTTTACCGCAAAGCTTTGCTCGGGCTGCCTAATCAGCTCAAGCAGGGGCTCGCCGTTTATCGCAACGACGACTTCAGTAAAGCTTTCGCCCTCAATTTCGTAATCGTTTAGGTAAAATTTAATGCTATCCATGCGGCAATCTCGCTAAATTATCTATTTCGCGCCGTATTTGCACCGGCCTGCTAAAATTTCAGCGCAGTTTATCGAATTTGAAGTGAAATTCGGTTTAAAACTAAAAATTCGTAGGTAGAGCGCAAATTAAATGGAGATTTTTAAAATTTGAGGATTTCGGGTTTGCGAAGCTTGCTTTTGGCAAGCGAGAGCTTAAATTTGCAAAAAGGCTAAATTTGCGTAGATGAAAGAAGCGAAAATAAAAGGTTAAATTTTAGCGCAGATCAAAGAGGTCGAAACGAGAGTTAAATTTTGCTATGGATAAAGAAGCCGAAATGAGAAACGAGGGGCTAAATTTAATTCGCTTTTCAGGGCGCTTAAATTTAACCCCGCCGAGGCTACATCATTTCGCCGCTTTTGTGCTCGTGCTCGGTGTAGGTTACCGGAATATCCTTCTTGCCTTTTCCCGGCGTATACACTCCCTCTCCGCGTTTGAAAAGAAGCTCGATGCCTTCGTCGTTCGTAAGCATTATGCCGCTTGCGGAAGCTGCGCGTTTGAGATTATGCTTTTTACCTTTTTCGTCGGTTAACACGCCCGTTGCAAACATATCGTTCGAGCTAAGGCTGATGCGCTTATCTCCGGTATCTCCTAGCAGAAATACGATCGTGTGCGCTACAGACTCTTGCTTTTGCTGCGGAGCCGTATCGGCCTTAGGTTGGTTGCATCCGCTTAAAATCGCGATTGCCGCTAATGACGAGAATACAATTCGTCTCATTTTTTCTCCTTTAAAAAAAGTTCGCGAATTATATAGCCAAAAAGTAAATCCTAGATTTCGCGACTTTTTATTTAATCAAAGATTAACCCAAATTTAGTAAAATTCCAGCTGAAAACATCCCAAATAAGGAGAACCTTATGGCAGTAAAAATCGCAATTAACGGCTTTGGAAGGATCGGTAGGTGCGCGGCTAGAATTGCGCTAAGCAGGGACGATGTGGAGCTTGTGGCGATCAACGATACCGCTAAGCGCGAGCTTACGAGATACCTGCTTCAATACGACACCGTTCACGGCGAGTTTCGTAAAAAAGTAGAAATTCTAAGCGACGAATGCATAGCCGTAGACGGCAAAAAAATCCGCGTCTATTCCACCAGAGAGCCTGCGGAGCTTGATTTTGCCGGCGATGGTGCAGAAGCTGTGCTTGAATGTACTGGTGCATTTTTAACGAGCGAAAAATGCAAGCCGTTCATAGATAACGGTATCGGCGTAGTCGTAATGAGCGCGCCTGCCAAGGATGATACGCCTACTTTTGTAATCGGCGTTAATGAGGGCGCTTATGCAGGACAGCGCGTCATCTCAAATGCTAGCTGCACCACTAATGGCCTGGCTCCAATTGCAAAAATTCTAGACGATGAGCTTGGTATCGAAAAGGGTCTGATGACGACGATTCACGCCTATACACATGGACAGAGTCTAGTCGATGTAAAAGCCAAGGACTTTCGCCGTTCACGCGCCGCGGCTCTTAATATCGCTCCGACTACGACGGGTGCGGCAAAAGCGATTAGTAAGGTACTTCCGCAGCTAAGCGGTAAGATGCACGGACAATCGGTGCGCGTGCCGGTGGCTAACGTTTCGATGGTTGATCTAACGGTGCTAACGCGTAAACAGACGAGTGCTGAGGAGCTAAACGAAATTTTCCGCCGTTATGCCGCTAAAGAGATGAAAGGAATTTTGCTCGTAGACGACGATAGCCGTGTCAGCAGTGATTTTTGTACTTCAGAATACTCCAGCATCGTAGCTAGCGACTGCACGCAGGTAATTGACGGCAATCTGATAAAAGTGATGAGCTGGTATGACAACGAGTGGGGATATAGCGAGCGCCTCATCGATTTAGCCTTATATGCGGCAAAAAGAAGGAAATAAGATGGGCGAAATTCTTTCGATTAAAGATTTGAAATTTAAAGAGGGCGCGCGCATTTTTATTAGGTGTGATTTTAACGTGCCGATGGATGAGTTTTGCAATATTACGGACGATCGCCGCATTCGTTCGTCTATCCCTACGATTAAATATTGCTTAGACGAGGGCTGCGCAGTAATTTTAGCCAGTCACTTAGGGCGCCCAAAAAACGGATACGAAGAAAGACTTAGCCTAAAGCCTGTGGTAAAGAGGCTATCTAGGCTTTTGGAGCGCGAGATAAAATTTGTCTCTGATGTCGCGGGCGAGGAAGCTGGAGCTGCGGTAAATTCGCTTAAAAAGGGCGAAGTGCTTCTGCTGGATAATCTGCGCTTTGAAAAGGGCGAGAGCAAAAATGACGAAGCACTAGCTAAGAGGCTTGCAAGCTACGCGGAATTTTATATCAACGACGCTTTTGGCGTATGCCACCGCGCGCATGCTTCGGTAGAGGCGATTACGAAATTCTACGATGAGGCGCATAAGGCGGCGGGATTTTTATTGCTAAAAGAGATAAAATTCGCCAAAGACCTTATTAAAGATCCTGCGCGTCCTTTCGTAGCCGTAACGGGCGGCAGCAAAGTAAGCGGCAAGCTTCAGGCGCTTAAAAATTTACTTCCTAAAGTCGATAAGCTCATCATCGGAGGCGGCATGGCGTTTACGTTTTTAAAAGCCGTCGGATATGACATCGGTAAATCTTTGCTCGAAGAGGATCTAATCGAGGAAGCAAAAAATATTCTCCGCAATGCTCGCGAGCTTGGGGTTAAAATTTATATCCCCGTTGATGCCGTCGCAGCTCCGCAATGCTCGCAAGATGCCGTTACAAAAAAGGTTACCGTCCAAGAAATTCCAAGCGATTGGATGGGGCTAGATATCGGACCTGCAACCGTAGCGCTTTTTAAAGAGGCCCTAGACGATGCGCAAACGATCTGGTGGAACGGACCGATGGGGGTTTTTGAGATCGATAAATTCGCTCGCGGCAGCCTGCATATATCGCACGCGATCGCAGATAGCGACGCCACGACCGTAGTGGGCGGCGGCGATACTGCAGATGTCGTCGAACGCGCGGGCAACGCCGATGATATGACTTTTATTTCTACCGGAGGCGGCGCGAGCTTAGAACTCATCGAGGGCAAGGAGCTGCCGGGCGTGCGAGTGCTTACTGCTAAAATGGAGCTGCGATGATACTAGCGGCGAATCTTAAATGCAACCATACTCGCGCTAGTTTTGAGCGGTACGCTAAAGCTTTAGATGAAGGCTTGGCGGGCCTAATTTCGCGCGAGGATGAAATTTTAGTTTTTCCTCCCGCTAGCGCATTTTACGCGAAGGCGAAAAATTTTACTCAAGGCGCGCAAAATTTCTATCCTGCCGCGCACGGCAGCTTTACGGGCGAGATCGGCGGCGATATGCTGGCGGAATTTGACGTCAAAACCGTTCTTATCGGTCACAGCGAGCGGCGCGCCATTTTGGGCGAGAACGCGGAGCTGATAAGAGAGAAATTCAGTTTTGCCGCAGCGCAGGGCTGGCGCATCGTTTTTTGCGTCGGCGAGGATGAGGCGGCATTCGCGCAAGATCGCAGCGAGGGCTTCGTAGCGGCACAGCTTGAGGGTATCGATCTAAAATATCCGAGCTTAGTACTGGCCTACGAGCCCGTCTGGGCGATCGGCACGGGCAGAAGCGCGCAGCGCGAGCAGATCGAAAGAATGCTAAATTTGTTGCGCGTTAAAAGCCCCGCGCCGCTGCTTTACGGCGGCAGCGTGAATGCTGAAAATATCGCAAAAATTTGCGCGATAAAAGGTTGCAACGGGGTGTTAGTGGGTACGGCGAGCTGGGACGCCTCTAGCTTTTTGGAACTTATACGCGTCGTCTCGCATCGCTATACTTCGTTGCCTTAAAATTTTGCTCGGTCATTACCTAATAGGGTAACTCCCGTCGCAAAATTTTAAGTCGCCTAGTCTAGCTTCGCGATACTGCCGCTATCGAATTGCGTTTAAAATTTGGCGTTTTGCGAGATTTTGCGAATTTTAATTTGTAGAATTTTAAGTCAAATTGCGAAGGACTTTAAGATGGATTTGAATGTTGTTGCAGATTTTGCGACCAAGACTAGGCATGTAGCCTGTCGCAGGGAGCAAAATCAAAACTCATTCAAAGACGCTTAAAAGCCAAGCAAATTTTAAAGGAGAAATAATGATTTTAAAAGGCAAAAAGGGCCTCATCGTCGGCGTCGCTAACGCCAAATCCATCGCTTACGGCATCGCCGAAGCTTGTCACGAACAGGGTGCGCAGATGGCGTTTACCTACCTAAACGACGCGCTGAAAAAACGCGTAGAACCGATCGCGGAGGAGCTTGGGAGCAAATTTGTCTATGAGCTTGACGTAAATAACCCCGCTCACCTTGACGGTCTTGCGGATCGTATCAAAGCAGATCTGGGCGAGATAGATTTCGTCGTGCACGCGGTAGCTTACGCACCAAAAGAGGCGCTAGAGGGCGAGTTCGTAAACACGAGCAAAGAAGCCTTTGATATCGCGATGGGCACGAGCGTGTATTCGCTACTAAGCCTCACGCGCGCGGTGCTGCCGGTGCTAAAAGAGGGCGGCTCGGTGCTCACGCTAACCTACCTCGGAGGGCCGAAATTCGTGCCTCACTACAACGTTATGGGCGTCGCAAAAGCGGCGCTTGAAAGCTCAGTGCGCTATCTCGCTCACGATCTTGGCGCGCGCGGCATCCGCGTAAATGCGATCTCCGCAGGCCCTATCAAAACGCTTGCCGCAAGCGGAATCGGCGATTTTAGGATGATTTTACGCTACAACGAGATCAACGCGCCGCTAAAACGCAACGTCACGACGCAAGACGTCGGCAAGAGCGCGATGTATCTGCTTAGCGACCTTGCTAGCGGCGTGACCGGCGAGGTGCACTACGTCGATTGCGGCTACAACATCATGGGCATGGGTGACGTGGCTACCGACGCCGATGGTAAGACGATCCTCGCATGGGACGCGGCCAAGGCCGAGTAAACGACGTGCAAAAAGGGCAAAATTTGACGCGCACGGTGTATTTCGAGGCTAGGCACAAAGCTATAGCGGAGGGCGGCGTAGAGGGCATCGCCGCCGTTTTGCAAGGTGATGACGAAGCCGAGAAAGCCTCGCTTCTGTTGTGCCTTGGTTTTACCTTGATCCCTACTACGGCTGCACGCTGGCGCATGAGAGCGAAATTTTCGCCCTTTTGCAGGAGCTGCTTCTGAGCGAGCGCTCGCAAGCTATCAGAGACGATATTTTGCAGCTTTTGGGCGATTACTGCGGCGATTTTAGCGTGCTGCGAAGTAGGATTTGCGAGGCGTCAGGCGAGCTTTTGCCGGGTATCAAGCGCTTGATCGAAAGATAAATTTAACGATCGGGGCGCCTTTGCACACGGTAATTGCGTCGCGGCGAGCGGTAGCGAAATTTGCCGCGCCTCCGCATACACCCCTTTTTGTTGCGAAAATGCGGCAGCATAAAATTTAAAATTTGGAAGCGGCGATGAAAACTTTGGATGAGCGAGGAGCTAGGTCTAGGGAGCATACTTAAAAACGGCATGGAGATAGAGGATTATTTCAGAGCCGTTTTTGAAAAAAGCGGTAAAAACCGCCAGGAAGGAGCTTAATGAAAAAGGATTATATCTGCGTATTCGACTGCGAGACGATCCCCGATGTAGCGGCGCTGGTGCGGGTGCTGGATGAGGACGCGATCGCGGACTGCTTTGAGCCTTTCGATAAAAAAAGCTTCGCAAAGCTTATTGACGCGCAGCTCTCGCAAAAGATCGGCGGCGAGAAGCAAAGCGCGTCTTTAAATTTTGCTGTAAATTCGGCGGAGCAGAATTTTAAAATAGAAAATTCCGAGCAAAATTCCGCGCCGCAAAGCTTTACGCAGCAAGACGCTGCGCTTCAAAGCTTCGCCAGTGAAAATTCCGCTGAAAATCCAACGCAGGGAAATTTTACGAGCGAAAATTCCATGTCGCAAAATACGGCGCCCAAAAAATCCGCATCGCTAAATTTAACCTACGACGATACCGCGCCTCAAAGCTCCGCAGCACAGGGCTCTGCGGTAGAAAATTCCGCGTTCCGAAGCCCTGCGCCTCAGAATTTTGCAGCGGAAAGCTCTACGCCTCAAAGCTCCGCATCCCAAAGCTCAAAGAGCGAAAATCATGCTTCAAATTCCGCGCAAGATCTCGCGTTAAACGCGCTAAATTTTAAAATTTACGGCGAGCAACCGATCTTTAATGCAGATAAAAGCAAAATTTTAAACCACAAATTGCTCTCGCTTAGGGCGATGGAGATTTTCAAAGAAAAAACCGGCAGCGAATTCTTGCCCGTCTGCTTCCACCGCGTCGTTAGCATTAGCGCCGTGATGGCGGACGGATTCGGCAGATTTTTGCGCGTCTCGACGCTTGATGGCGATAACGAGCGCGATAAAATCGCAAAATTCCTAGCTTTCATCGAGGATTTTAATCCGCGGCTCGTGAGCTTCAATGGGCGCGGGTTCGATCTGCCGATGATTATGGCGCGCGCGATGTGCTACGATCTAAGCGCCGCGGCGTATTTTGAGACGAACGATCGCGATAACAACAAGAGCAAGTGGGAGAACTACCGCAGTCGCTACGACGGGCGGTTTCATCTGGATCTGCTCGATCACATCAGCGATTTTGGCGCCGTGCGCGGGCTCAAGCTCGATCATATCTGCGCCAGCGTGGGCCTTCCTGGCAAATACGATGTGCACGGCGATCAGGTCCTGCAGCTGTATTACGGCGGCGAACAGGCCAAGATCGACGAGTACTGCAGATCCGACGTGCTCAACACCTACTGGCTGTTTTTGAAATACGAGCTTTTGCGCGGCAAGATCACCAAGGACGACTATCTAAATTACATCGCGGTGATGGGCGAATTTTTGCAAAAAGAGTGCGCGGGCATGAGCTATACGCCCGTTTTTTGCGACTTTATAGAAAGGGAGCTAGCGGCATATGCGAAGTGAAATTTTTAAAATTTTAAAAGGCGCGGTTTTGGGTGCGCTATTTTTGGCCTGCGGCGCGGTTGCGGATGAGGCTAAATTTAAACCGATGCTGCTTAAAGAATACGCTCCTGGCATGAATATCACCGGCTGGGTCATCAGCGAGAAGCTAGACGGCGTGCGCGCGATCTGGGACGGCAAAAATCTGCGCTCCAGACGCGGCAAGATCATAAACGCCCCCGAGGGCTGGAGCGCGGGCTTTCCGCCGTTTTTCGTGGACGGCGAGCTATACACGGCGCGCGGAGAGTTTGAGCAGCTCGTATCGATCGTCTCTTCTAGCGTGCCCGATGAGCGCTGGAGCAGGGTGAAATTTTACGCGTTTGACCTGCCGAAGGAGCAAAAAAATTTAAGCGCGAAGATGGAAATTTTAAGAAATTTTATCGCCTCAAGCGGTGCGCAAAATTTACTCATCGTGCAGCAAACTCCGGTAAGCACGCACGCAGACGTGCAGGCGTATTTTGATCGCGTCATCGCCTCTGGCGGCGAAGGGGTCGTGCTGCGCGATCCAAACGCGCTTTATGAAAGCGGGCGCAGCGATAAAATTTTAAAATATAAAAAGACGCACGATAGCGATTGCAAGGTCGTAAAAATCAACCCGGGCTACGGCAAAAACGAGGGCAAGATGGGCTCGCTTAGCTGCGTGGATCTACGTAGCGGAGCGAAATTTAAAGTAGGTACGGGCTTTAGCGACGAGATGCGGGCAAATCCGCCTAAGGTGGGCACGATCATCACCTATCAATACCAAAATTTAACCCGCGAGAAAAAGCCGCGCTTCCCCGTATTTTTGCGCGTGCGACCAGCGATTTAATCTAAGGGGCTATAATCGCGTGTTTTGATAAATTTGATCCGAAGGAGAATAGATGAAAATTTTAATCACAGGCGGCGCGGGATACATCGGCAGCCACGTCGCAAAGGCGCTTTTAGAAGCGAACCGCCACGACGTCGTCATACTGGATAATCTTTGCAAGGGCTCGATGCGAGCGATCGAGGCGCTTCGCAAGATAGGCGAGTTTGAGTTCGTGCAGGAAAGCCTGGAAAACATCCCTGCAATCGAGAAGCTTTTTAAGCGCGAGAAGTTTGATGCGATCATTCACTTTGCGGCGTTTATCGAGGTTTTTGAAAGCACGCAAAATCCGCTAAAATACTATCTAAACAACACCGCCAACGCGATGAATTTGATCGCGCTTGCGAACAAATACGGCGTGAAAGACTTTATCTTTAGCTCCACGGCAGCGACCTACGGCGAGCCCGACATCCCGCAAGTAAGCGAGGAAACTCCGCAAAATCCGATCAATCCGTACGGCAGAAGCAAACTGATGGTCGAGTGGGTGCTAAAAGACGCGGCAGCGGCAAATCCAAATTTTAAATATGGAATTTTGCGCTACTTCAACGTTGCAGGTGCGGCAAGCGACGGCACGATCGGGCAAAACTACCCGAACGCGACGCATCTAATTAAGGTAGCGACTCAAACGATCGTCGGCAAACGCGATAAGATGAGCATTTTCGGCGATGATTACGACACCAAGGACGGTACCTGCATACGCGACTACATCCACGTAGAGGATCTCGCAAGCGCGCATCTGGCGGTGCTTGATTATCTGCAAAGTAACGACAGCGCGGTCTTTAACGTAGGCTACGGCACGGGCTTTAGCGTAAAAGAGGTCGTCAATGAAGCTAAAAAAGTAAGCGGCGTGGATTTTAAAGTGCAGATCGCTCCACGCAGAGCAGGGGACCCTGCCTGCCTCATATCAAACGCGGATAAAATTCGCACCAAAACTTCGTGGCAGCCTGAGCACGAGAGCCTGGATGAGATCATCCTAAGCGCGCTTAATTGGGAAAAGAAGCTCTAGGTTCTAGCGTGAAAGTGCGATTTGAAATTTTAAAATTTTACTCCGCGGCGTTTAATCGCGGCGAGCAAAAGGAAGCCTTGTTTGCTTAAAATTCTAAACGCCCCCGAAGCCGCGCAGCGTAAGCTCGGCGTCGTGCTATCGTATGTAAATATTTTTGTTTCTACGATACTTACTTTGGTTTATACGCCGTTTTTTCTGCGGGCGCTGGGGCAGAGCGAGTTTGGGCTATATTCTTTAGCGAGTAGCGTTATCGGCTATTTGGCGATTTTGGATTTGGGTTTCGGCAATGCCGTGACGGTCTATACCGCTAAATACGCCTCAAGCGGCGAAGTGGAGCGCACGCATAAGCTGCACGGAACGATCTTTAGTGTGTATCTGGTAATGAGCGCGGTGATCGCGCTTGCAGGAGCTGCGCTGCTGGCCAATCTGCACGCGATTTTTGGCGCTAAGCTAAGCGCTAGCGAGATGGGCGAAATTCGCATTATGCTAATGCTACTAACTGCAAATTTAGCGATTAGCTTTCCTTTTAGCATCTATTCGTCGATCCTTACAGCGCATGAGAATTTCGTATTTATTAAGCTAATTGGGATCTTTCGCACGATTGCCCTGCCGCTAGCTGCGGTACCTGCGCTACTTTTGGGATATAAGGCTATCGCGATCGTAATCATCGCTACGGTGGTAAATTTAATCTGCGTTGCGGCGGACTTCATCTACTGCAAGCGCAAAGTCTCGCCCGTGATAAGCGTGCGAAATTTCGACGCCTCCACGCTTAAGCAAATTTTTGGTTACTCGTTTTTTATATTTTTAGGCATCGTAGTCGATCAAGTAAACTGGAATGTCGATAATTTTATCTTAGGCGCTGTAGCAGGCGCTACAGCGGTCTCCACGTATGCCGTAGCAAGCACGATAAACGCCACTTTCGTCACGCTTTCGCTCACCATTAGCGGCGTAATGCTTCCTAAAATCGCCAAAATGGTCTCTACAAACTCCACCGATTCCGAGCTTAGCGCGGAATTTATCAAAATAGGCAGGCTGCAATTTTACGTGATATTTTTTATCGCGTCGCTTTTGGTGATTTTTGGACGGGAGTTTATCGTGCTATGGGCTGGCGCAAATTATGAAATTTCATACGCAATCGCGCTTATTTTGGTGCTTCCAGTAAGCGTGCCGTTGATTCAAAATTTAGGCCTAGCCGTGCTTCAGGCAAAAAACAAAGTCAAATTTCGCTCAATCGCCGCGTTTTGCGTCACGCTCGTAAACATCGCTATTTCTATCCCGCTAGCTAAGGCTTACGGTGGCGTGGGCGCTGCGTGCGGTACGGCTTTTGCGATCACCTTGCTAAATATCTGCGTGATGAATATCTACTATGCTCGTGTAATCGGACTTGACATCGCTAAATTCTGGCGAAATATCGGCGCGATGGTAGTAAAATTTGCTCCTGCAATCGCAGCAAGCCTAGCGATAAATTACGCATTAGGCTTGCACGGAGTGAGCTTTTTGCTAATTTGCGGCGGGCTTTATTCGGCTATGTTTGTGCTAAGCGCGTATTTTTGGGCGATGAATGACTACGAACGCGCGATTTTTGGTGGCATTGCAGCTAAGATAAGGAGGCGGGCTTGAGCTTCAATGTAATTAGCGAAGTAGTTACGAAAGACCGCTGTATCGGCTGCGGCGTCTGCGCGAGCAGCTGCCCTTTTAGCGTGCTAAAAATGCGGCTTGGAGGCAATGGATTTTACGCGCCCGAGGAGGGCGAAGGGTGTCGCGACAAATGCGATATTTGTCTAAAAGTCTGCCCGTTTTACGAAAAAGATATGCTTGAAAACGAGCTAAATTCTAAATCATATGCAGAGTTGGAAAGCTTTAGCCCTGATTTTGGCAGATTTTTAGCCACTTATAAATTCTACAAAAAAGATGAAGCGCAGCGCCTAAGCAGTGCAAGCGGCGGCGCGGGAGATTATATTTTTCGCGAGCTTTTTGCGCGCGGACTCATTGATTACGCGATTTGCGTCGTGCCCGCGGACGAGGGGGATTTTATAGCCCAAAATTCCAAGCGTGATTTTTCTGCCTGCAATAATTTAGCGCAGCCACAGAATTTGCAAAATTCCGCAACCAAAAATTCCGAACAGAATTCCGCAATTCCGAATTTAACGCAGAATTTGGCGGACGATGATTCTATAAATTTTACGAGTGCGCAAAATTCCTTTTGCGAAAATTTTACGCAGAATTCCACGCAGAATTTTACAAATGAAAATTTCGCGCAGAATTCTAAAGCTTCTTGTAAAAATTCCGTATCAACGCAGAATTTTGCTTGCGAGAATTCCAAAAACGCGCGAAATTCTATGGGCAAAAATTCCGTGCCACTATTTAAATTTAGCGTGATAAAAAATGCCGATGAGCTTACTCGTGCGCGCTCGTCCGCTTACTATCCGCTCACGCTTGAAGCGGTGTTAAATGAGATGTCACGCCACGAGGGTAGATACGCGATCAGCGCGCTGCCGTGCTTTGCTAAGGCCTTAAGGCTTGCTGCGAGGAAAAATCCACGCCTTAAATCCCGCATAAGCTTTATTATTGGGCTGGTTTGCGGACAGGGCAAGGGTGCTGGTTTTACGCATAAGCTGGCAGATCTTGCGTTTAAAGAGCGTAAGCAGCTCGCAGCAGTTAATTACAGATATAAAATCGCGGGCAAAAGTGCGATGAGCTTTGGTTTTAAATTCCGCGCTACAGACGGTAGCGAGGCGATAGATGATCGCAGTAGTAGCGCCTTTGCCTACTGGAGTTCACGCGCTTTTACGCCGCTTGCGTGCAACGCCTGCACTGACGTTTTTGCCAAATGTGCCGACGTCGTGCTGATGGATGCGTGGCTGCAAAGCGAAATAAGCGAGTGGCGCGGCACATCGCTCGTAATTACGCGCGCAGCTCAGATTGACGCGCTGTTTTCACAGCCTACGAAGCCGGCACGCGAGGAGATTTTTTGCGAGCGGATATCCGCAGCAGAGGTGCAGCGCTCGCAGCAAAGCCAGGTGGAGTGCAAAAACGAAATTTTTTACGGCGCGAAAAACCCGCTTAAGCGTTACATCTTGCGCCAGAAGCTTCAGATCCAGCGATATAGCGCTACGCATTTTGATTGTGATGATTTCATCGCTGCTAGGCTTAAAAAAATTGCCGCCGCAAATAAAGTGCTAGCGCTTTTGGCGCTACCAAAGATCGCGGCATATAAAATTTATAGGAAGTTTGCATGAAGATCGGGATTTTTACCCTGCCGCTAGTAAATAATTACGGCGGAATTTTACAAGCTTACGCGCTAAGCCGCGTGCTAGTGGGGCTTGGGCATGAGCCACGTCTCATAAACTTGCGCCTGCAAAGAAGTAAACTATCGATTGCGTATATTAAATTTTTAGTGGCATGCGCGCTTAAAAAGGAGCTTTGCGGCGCGAAATTTAATCCCTCTTACGAGCGCGATACTAGCGAGTTTGTATCGGAAAATATTCCTTCAACCGCGCTTGTTTGCACGCCTGCGGATTTAAAGGCGCTGTGCGAGAAAGAACGCTTTGAAGCGGTGATTTTAGGAAGCGATCAGGTTTTTCGTCCTAGCTATTTTGCGGATTTTGCAGATTGCTTTAGCCTTGGATTTTTGCCGCCTAACTGCACGCGGATCGCCTATGCTGCAAGCTTCGGCGGAGATAGGCTTTGTGGGCTTAAAAACCCCGCGGATTTAAAAGCTCACGCTGCAAATTTGGCTAAATTTAAAGCTATTTCGGTGCGCGAGCGCGATGGTGTAAAGCTTGCGCGCGAATGCTTTGGCGTAGATGCGCACTGGGTACTGGATCCTACGCTTTTGGCTAACAAAGAGATTTACGATAAATTTTTAAGCCATGCGCCAAAGCGTAAGGGCTTTGCCTATATCCTAGATCCATCGCCTCGCTCAGAAGCGGCGATAGAGCTATTAAAGAAGCAAAGCGGCCTAGAGGTAGATGAGGTGAATGACCGCGGTAACCGCATCGGCATAAAAGCATGGTTAAGCGCTATTGCGGGCGCGGAGTTTGTGCTAACCGACTCATTTCACGGCTGCGTATTTTCTATAATCTTTAATAAGCCGTTTTTTGTGCTCGTTAACGCTAGTCGCGGCGCGTCGCGCTTTAGCTCGCTTTTGGGCTTATTTGGGCTTGAGGATAGGGCTTTGCAAGATCCCAAAGACGCCCGCTTGGACGCGACTATCGATTGGGATGGCGTAAATGAGGCGTTGCGCCGTAAAAGAGAGGACTCGATGAAATTTTTAAAAACAAGTTTAGGCTCATAAAATGAAAATAGCTATGGTAATTTCTGCTTTAGGCAAGGGCGGTGCCGAGCGCGTGCTAAGCGTGCTGGCAAATTTTTTCTGCCGCGAGAATGAAATCTGTGTGATAAAATTTGACGCAGATGAGCCGTTTTACGCGCTAGATTCTAAGATCGAGCTTCTTAGCTTGGATTTAGGAGTGGGCGATTTGGGAGTTTTTGGCAATATAAAAAAGCGCTACGATAAAATTTTAGCCTTGCACAGGCTTCTAAAAAGTCGTAAATTTGACGTAGTAATCTCGTTTTTAGATAATACCAATGTCCTTACGCTTATCGCAAATCTTGGAGTTGGGCAGAAAATCATCGTCTCCGAACACACCAATCATCGTTTTTTAAAAAGTCCGATCTGGCGAGCGCTCAAGCGGATCTTTTATCCGCAAGCTGCAGGTCTTAGCGTGCTTAGTAAATTTGATCTGGATCATTACACATATGTGCAAAATCGCGTGATTATGCCTAATCCGATGTTTGAGATCAGCCATGCTAAAGAGGCTCGCCCGCCTAAAGAAAATATCATCCTAGCAGCCGGCCGGCTCAATGTCTATAAGGGCTTTGATGTCCTTCTTAAGGCGCTTGCGCTTATAGATTTCAATCTTTTAAAAGAGTGGAAGGTGGTGATCGCAGGCGACGGAGAGGAGCGAAAGAGCCTTGAAAGCCTAGCTGCGAAGCTGCGCTTAAATGTGCAATTCATCGGCTTTGTGCGCGATATCGAAAGCTTATACGAGCGCGCTAAAATCGTAGTTGTAACCTCCAAGATGGAGGGCTTTTGCAATATCTTGATGGAGAGTATATTTTTCGGTACCGCTAGAATTTCCACAGATTGCATCGCAGGTCCTAGCGAGCTTATAAGCGACGGCGTGGATGGGTTTTTATGCCCTGTAGGCGATAGCGCGAGCATCGCAAAAAAGCTTGAAATTCTAATGAGCGACGAGAAGCTACGCGAGCGGCTCGTGCAAAACGCCTCCAAGCGCGAGGAGAGCTTTAAAATTGAAACGATCGGGCGACGCTGGCTGGATTTCATAGCCACTACGATACACAGGGAGGAATAATGAGCGAAAATCCCCTAATCTCGGTCATCATCCCCGTTTATAATGTCAAAGAATTCCTGCGCGCTTGCGTGGAGCGCATCACGGCGCAGACCTATACTAACTTAGAAATTTTGCTCGTAGATGATGGCTCAAATGATGGCAGCGAGGCGATTTGCGACGAATACGCCGCGCGTGATCCTCGTGTGCGAGTGCTGCATAAGCTAAACGGCGGGCAGGCTAGTGCACGAAACGCCGCTTTAGATGTCGCTCGCGGGGAGTTTATCAGTTTCGTAGACAGCGACGATTTGGTAAGCCTTGATTTGATTGAGACTCTTTTTCATCTTACGCAGAAATTTTGCACCAAAATCGCTATGTGTGGCTACGCGGCATTTAGCGACGAGAGCGAAATAAATAATTTCAAGGCGGTTTTGAATTTTAAAGAAAATCAAAATTCTAAAGAGATTAGCGATCCAGGAGGAGCTGCAAATTCAAATGCCAATGCAGGAGAATATAAAATATCGCCGCAAGAGCTTTTTAGACGCAGCTGCACGCAGGATCCGTATTTTAGCACCGCGGTTTGGCGCGCGCTGTTTGCTCGCGAAATTTTTGCTGCTTTGCGCTTTCCTGCGGGGCAGATCTATGAGGATGTGGCGATATTTTTTGATATTTTTAACGCTTCTGTTGCGGCGTGCACGGATGAAATTTTATATTTTTATCGCGTAAGGGCAGGCTCGACCGTAAACTCATTCGCGCGCAGGCATCTTGCGGTCATCGCTGCGGTGCGCCGCTATACTGAGGCGATCACTGCGAATTATCCAAGCTTGGCGCGTGAGGCTAATTTTACTCGCTGCGAATCCGCGCTGAATACGGCGTTTTTAATTATCAAATCAAGCTTTGATCCTGCAAGTTCGGATGGGGATGCGACTTCTCCTTCCAAGGCTAATAAGCGCAGCTTGGTAAACGAGGCAGATTTGCGCGGTGCTGATAGTTTATCTTGCGCATGCGGTAAAAATTCTGCAGTTAAAAATTCCGCCAAGCAAAATTATATGCGAAATTCTAAGCAAAATTCCGCGTCGCAAAGAAAGACCGCAGATCCCCGCTCTCCTTTAAGCGCTGCAGAAGCTGCGCAGCAGATCCGCTCACTGCACGCTTTGGTGCGCGAGCGGCTGGATTTTGGATTTTTCGCGGCGCATGCAAGCCGCACGCAGACGCTGATGATGGTCTTGTTTTACGCTAGCCCTGCGCTTTTGCGGCTATTTTATAAAATTTATCGGAAGCTAAAATGAAAATTTTATTCGTCATCGCGGCTCTTAGAAACGGCGGCGCAGAGCGCGTGTTGCAGGTTTTGGCGAACCATTTTGTGCACGCAAACGACGTTACGATCGCGATTTTGGAAAACGACGAGGGCAGGTATAAATTTAGCGAAAAGATAAAATTTTTGCATCTGGACGTTTATAAAAATGGCGGCAAGCTCGATAAATACAGAATTTTGCGCGAGTGTTTCAAGCGCGAGCGCCCAAGCGTCATCATCAGCTTTATGGACTGGACGAACGTAGCGTGCGTGATCGCAAGCTTCGGGCTAGGCATCCCGCTCATCGCGACCGAGCACAACGCGCACGATTATCTGCAAAGCGGGCTTTTTAGCCGCGTGCGCGATCTGTGCTACAAAAAAGCGGACGCGCTTACGGTGCTTACGCGCTCGGACTTTGAGTACTATTCGCGATTTGTCAAAAACTGCTTCGTCGTGCACAACCCCTTTTTCGGCGAGATTTGCGATACCAAGGGCGCTAAGCGAAACGTGATCTTAAGCGTCGGTAGGCTCGAGCCCGTAAAGGGGTATGAAATTTACTTTGACGCGCTAAGCAGGATCGATAAAAGCCTGCTTGCGAAGTGGGAAATTTTAATCGCGGGCGACGGCTCGCTGCGCGAAAGATTGCGCGAGCTCGTGGCGCGGCTCGGGCTTGAAGTGCGATTTTTAGGACACAAACAGGACGTGAGCGAGCTGTATAAAGAAGCTAAAATTTTTGTACTAAGCTCGCTTAATGAAGGGCTTTCAAACGTGCTGATCGAGTCTGCGTTTTACGGCTGCGCACGGCTTAGCAGCGACACGGTGGGCGCAAAAGAGCTCATAAAGGACGGCTTTAGCGGCATTTTGTTTAAACGCGGCGATGCGAGTGAGCTTGCGAGCAAGCTTGAAATTTTAATGAGCGACGAGAAGTTGCGAGACGCTCTCGTGCAAAATGCAAATGAAAGCTTAGACGAGTTTTCGCAAGAGCGCATCATTAAGCTCTGGCAGGGCTTGATCGATCGGTTTGCGCGCAAATAGCAGCCGTTTATCGATGCCCTAGCGCCGCGCAGAGATAAATTTAAACTTCGGTGTGCTAAGATAGCATCTTGCGCCCGAGTAAAACGGCGCGTTTAAATTTACAAAGCCGCATCGTGCGATGAAATTTAGCCGCTTGGGGCAGCGCAAAACGCACTAAATTTAAACAGATTGCGCGGCGTATGTTCGCGTAAAAAGGCGCGAGCAAAGCTTAAATTTAGAGCGCGGCAGCGATATTTAAAAGGTAAAGGGATGAAGAAATTAAGCGTTTTTATATATTCGATGGGAGGCGGCGGCGCCGAGCGCGTTGTAAGTAACCTCTTAGGCGAGCTTACGGCGCGCTACGAAGTGTATCTAGTGCTGATGAATGAGAGGATTTTTTATGAAATTCCAAACGGCGTGAAGATCCATTTCATCGAAAAATCAGCCCCCTTTGAAAACGGGCTGCTGAAGCTCGCAAAGCTTCCGTTTTTGGCGCTACGTTACAAAAAGCTATGCGAGCGCCTAGGTATCGACATCCACTTCGTTTGGATGAACCGCCCTTGTTACGTGGCGGCGCTGGCGCGAGTTTACGGATTGGGCGGAGCGATGATTTTTAACGAATGCTCGACGCCGTCGGTGCTGTATAAAGAGCCGAACTTCAAATCTAAAATTTCAAAGCTTCTGCTTCGCAAGCTCTATCCGAAGGCCGATTTTATCTTTCCGAACTCGCTTGGAAATCTGCGCGATCTAGCGGATAATTTCGGGATCGACGAGCGCAAGATGAGTGTGCTATACAACGCGATCGATCTTGATGAGATCGGTCGCAAGGCAGAGGAGAAGGTCGCGCAGGAGCGGCCGTTTTTCCTAAGCGTCGGCAGGCTCGATGCTGGCAAAAACCACGCACTTTTGATCCGCGCATATGCAAATTTAAAAAATAACGACAAAGACCTGCTGATCTTGGGCGACGGCGTGCTGCGAGCCGAGCTTGAGGCTCTGATAGAGGAGCTAGGCTTAGGCGGCCGCGTGAAGCTTTTGGGCTTTGACGCAAACCCGTATAAATATATGGCCAGATGCTACGCGTTTGTTTTCGTAAGCCTTTTTGAGGGCTTTTCAAACGCGCTCATCGAGGCTCTTGCGTGCGGCAAACTCGTGATTTCAAGCGATCATCAAAGCGGCGCGCGCGAGCTTATGGGGCAGAGCGAATGGGGCGTGCTGGTGGGTGTGAACGATCTAGAAAGCACCCAAGCGGCGATGCAAAAAGCGCTGGATGATGAAAATTATGTAAAATTTTATGAGAAAAAGGCTAAAATTAGAGCCTCGTTTTTCGATAAAAAACGGATAGCAAGCGAGCTGATCGCAAAAATAGAACAAATTGACGAAGGAAAATAGGCGTGGGTGAAGAAAAAAAGGCTTTTAGCGTCAGAGAGATCGACGAAGGATCGGACGATCAAAAAGGCGCGCAATCAATGGGTGCCGACAAAGCTGCCTTAAGCGAAAATTTCGCTAGTGAGGGAAATTTTGACGCAGAGTATTCCGCAAGTGGCGGTGAGAATTTTAGCGGCGAAAATTCCGAGCTTAAGGGTAGCGAGGATACCGCGCCTCAGAGCGATAAAAATTCCGCGCTTGATGCAAAAAATTCTGTAAGCAAAAATTCCGCGCACGCCGGCGTTAAAAATTTAAGCGACGATCAAACGCGCGCTGTTTCTGCAAAAATGCGAGCACAAAAAAAATCCAAAAAGACTAAAAAATCAAGCGGACCAAATTCCACCTCGGTAAATTCTGAAAATTCCGCAGGCGCAAATTCTACAAACTCAAATTTAAAGGGCGCTGCAAATTCCACGAGCAAAAATTCTACAAATAAAAATTCCGCTGGCACTGCGAACTCTACAAATAAAAATTCCGCAAAAGCCGCTAATTTGGCTAAATTTAAAAATGCGAATTCCGCAAGCGCTTTAAATTCTACAAACGGCATAAATTCTGATAATTCTAAAAACTCTACAGCAGAAAATTCCCAAAATTCTAAAAATCAGGCAGCTGGCGCGCTTCCTGCTAGGCGCAGAATTTTTGGCTTCATAAAAAATTATGAGTTTTCAAAGCATATTTTGCTGATGATTTTGTTTGCGTTTGCCTTTAGCGTGGCGTTTCGCATGTGGTGGGTGCACTGGGCGAGCGGATTTCCGAACTACTTTTTTTGGGATGGCGAGCTGATGATAAACACCAACGACGGCTACGCCTTTGCAGAGGGCGCGCGCGACCGACTCGCCGGCTTTCATCAGCCCAACGATCTTAGTTATTTTAGCGCGCCGCTTTCGATCGTGACGGCGTTTTTGGCTGAAATTTTGCCCTTTAAAATCGAGACGATCTTCGTTTATCTGCCGGCTTTGTTTAGCTCGCTCATCGTAGTGCCGATATTGCTGATCTCAAGCGAGTTTCGCTGCATGCGCGCGGGCTTCATCGGCGCGCTTGTCGCGAGCGTGGCGAATAGCTACTACAACCGCACAATGGCTGGGTATTACGACACCGATATGCTAAATATCGTGCTTGCGATGTGCATTTTGTGGGCGTTCATCCGTATCTGCACGCGCGGTTCGCGCAGCACGCTGTTTTGGCTGGGCGCGTTTACGATATTTTATATGTGGTGGTATCCGTCCAGCTTCTCGCTAAATTCTATGATGCTCGCCATGTTTTTCGCCTATACGCTGATTTTTAAGCGAAAAAGTGCGGTAAATTACGAAGCGATGATTATCTTTTTGATCGCGCTTTGCTCCACGCCTTTGGTGGCAAAAATTTTAATCTCGCTTACGCTATTTTGGCTCTTTGCGTTTAGAGGAAAGCTATTAAATTTTAAAATTTTAGCGATTATCGGCGCGCTTGCCGTAGTCTTTTTCGTCGCAAACGGAGGTCTTAGCCCGATCATCTTTCAGGCGAAATTTTATATCTTCCGTTCCTTTGCGGACAACGCCGATACGGCATTTCATTTTTTCAACGTCAATCAAACGATCCAAGAATCAGGCATCGTGCCAACTAATATCTTTATGGAGCGCATCAGCTCGCACGTCGCGGTTTTCGTGATCGCGGCGATCGGATACGCAGTACTTTGCTTTAGGCATAAGGAATTTTTGCTCTCGATCCCGCTTCTGCTTTTGGGCTTTGCGGCAAACAAAGCGGGCCTTAGATTTACGATCTATGCCGTGGGCGTGATGGGGCTGAGCTTCGGATATATTTTGTATTTTTGCGTAAAGCGCTTGGATCTGCCAAAGATCGCGGGACGCGCGATACTGCTTATTTTAACGGCGCTTGCCATTTACCCCGCATGGCAGCACATCGTCTCGTACAAGGTCGATACGGTCTTTTATCAAAGCGAAGTGCGGGTGCTCGATGAGCTTAAAGATAAAGCGAAGCGCGAGGATTACGCGCTTTCGTGGTGGGACTACGGATACGGCATACGCTATTACAGCGACGTAAAAACCCTTATCGACGGCGGCAAACATCTCGGCAACGATAATTTTCCCGTTAGCTTCGCGCTTTTTAAAGATCAGATGAGCTCTGCAAATATGGCGCGCCTGGATGTCGAATACACCGAGCGCGGATATAGCGAAAAAATTCCAAACAAGCTAAAGCAAATTTTAAAAGACTATAACGCGACTGATGTAAATGATTTTATCTTAAGCTTGGGGCTGGCCGATTTTAAGCCGCCGAAGCCTACGCGCGACATCTACTACATCCTGCCCGATCGCATGATGAATATCTTCCCCGTCGTCACGCAGTTTTCAAACATCGACATCACCGACGGCAAGCAGCTGGGCGAGCTGTTTTTCATAACGAGCGATAGGTTCGTTCAGGATCAAAGCGGCGTGCATATGGACAACGGCTTTTCGATCTCGCCGAGCCTTTTAAATTTAGAGTATAGCGGTAGAAAATTCGCGATCAATACCTTTTATGAAACGAGCTACGACGCGAACGGCAAGCTTTCGGTAAAAGAGTTTAATATGGACAGCAGCGCGCAATTTTACGTAGTTTTCATGCGCGATTACGGGCGGTTTTTGCTGATGGATAGAGCGATGCTAAACTCGAGCTACATTCAGCTTTTTGTATTTGAAAGATATAGGCCCGAGCTATTCGAGCCTGTGATCTTAAGCCCTGCTGTGAAAGTTTATAAATTAAAGCGCTAGATAAAATTTTGCCGCAAGCTAAGGAGAAATTTATGAAATTTAATCTCGCAACGCCAAGCAAGGAATGCAGCATATGGCTCGCATAGGGTTTTTAAGCCATGCCGATATGAGCTTACATTTCTTTCGCCGCCCGATAATGCAGGCTTTAAAAGAGCGCGGGCACGAGGTTTTTGCAATCGCTCCTCGCGGCGCTTATACGCAGGATTTAGCACGCGATTTTAATGCCGTAACTTACGATCTTGATCGAGCTAGCCTAAATCCGCTTACCGTATTTAGCAACACCAAAGCCCTTGCGCGCGAGCTAAAGAGGCTAAATTTAGACCTGCTGCAAACAGCCGCGCACAAATCAAACGTGTTTGGTACGCTGGCGGCTCGAGAGGCTGGTATAAAATATGTGATAAACTTAGTCGAGGGGCTGGGCAGCTTTTATATCGACGAAGATATTAAAACAAGGCTCGTGCGAGTGGTATTGGAGAAGCTTTATAAATTTTCATTTTCGCAGGCGGATGCTTGCGTATTTGTAAACGATGCCGATCCCGATTATATGCTATCTCGCGGGCTTATTGCGAAGCAAAAGGTCATAAGGATTAAAAGCGTAGGCGTAGATGCTGAAAGATTCAACCCCAAAATCGTTAATGCAGCGGATCTGGGCGAGGATTTGCACGGCAAAAAGATCGTACTGATGATAGCTCGCGCGATGTGGCATAAGGGCGTGAGAGAATTCTACGAAGCGGCAGAAATTTTAAAAGATCGATCGGATGCGAAATTCGTCTTCGTAGGCGAGGGCTTTGCGGGCAATAAAAGCACTGCTGATCCTGCGTTTTTGCGAAGCGGTGCGGTGCATTATCTAGGCGCCAGAAACGATGTGCCTGAGCTTTTGAAGGCTAGTTACTTGCTGGCACTTCCTAGCTACAAGGAAGGCTTTCCGCGCACGGTTTTAGAGGCGATGAGCATGGCGCGAGCCTGCGTGGTGAGCGACTGCAGCGGCTGCGTCGAGGCGGTGGCGGACGGCGTCAACGGCTTAATCTGCCGCACTCGCGACGCAGAGGATCTTGCACGAAAGATCGAAATTTTGCTAGATGATGAGCCGCTTTGTGAAAGGCTGGGACGAAACGGGCGCGAGCTGGTGCTTGCAAATTACGACGAAAAGATCGTCACGGAAAAATATTTAGAGGTTTATAGGAAATTTATCGATGTATAGGGGCTTTTTAAAACGCGCGCTCGATTTTACGGCGGCTTTGATTTTGATCATTTTGGTTTCGCCCGTGATGGCGCTTACGTGGTTCTTGATCCGCAAGCACATTAGCAAAAGCGCGATTTTTACGCAATCTCGCCCTGGGCTTGGTGAGCAAATTTTTAAAATTTACAAATTTAAAACGATGAGCGACGAGCGCGGCGCGGACGGCGAGCTTCTGCCAGACGAAGCGCGGCTGAACGATTACGGCAAAAAGATCCGCGCGCTAAGCCTGGATGAGCTGCCGCAGCTTTTCAACGTGCTAAAGGGCGATATGAGCTTCATCGGGCCGCGCCCGCTGCTGATCGAATACCTGCCGCTTTATTCGCCGCAGCAGCGTCTGCGACACAGCGTACGCCCGGGCATCACGGGGCTTGCGCAGGTAAACGGACGCAACGCGATCAGCTGGGAGAAAAAATTTGAGTTCGATACGTATTATGCGCAAAATTTAAGCTTCGCGCTCGATCTTAAGATCGCGCTTTTGACGATTAAAAAAGTGCTTGCGAAAGAGGGCGTGAATAAAGAGGGCATGGCGACGACGGAGAAATTTAATGGGCACAACTAAAATTTACGTCTACGGCGCGAGCGGACACGGGCTGGTGGTTGCGGACGTCGCGCTAGCCGCGCGCGGGGCTAAATTTAGCGAGGTCGTTTTTTTAGACGACGCGGCGGGGCTGAAATTTAGCGAGGATCTGCCGAAATATCCCGTAATAATCGCAATCGGAGATAACAAAACTCGCGCAAAGATCCAAGAGAGGGTGGTGCGAGCGGGTTTTGAGATAGCGACGCTGATTCATCAAAGCGCCATCGTTAGCCCAAGCGCCTCTATCGGCGAGGGTGCGGTCGTAATGCCCGGCGCCGTGATAAACGCGCGAGCCAAAATCGGTCGCGGCGCGATAATCAATTCAGGTGTCGTAATCGAGCATGAGTGCGAGATCGGCGAGTTTGCGCACATTAGCCCAAACGCGGCGCTTGCGGGCGGCGTGAAGGTTGGGGCGTTTTCGCACATTGGAATCGGTGCCAGCGTCATTCAGAGGCTAAGTATCGGGCAGCGCTGTATCATTGGCGCAGGCGCTGCGGTCGTGCGCGACATAGCTAGCGATAGCGTAGCCGTAGGCGTGCCTGCTCGCGTGATTAAAAAAAATGGCTGAATTTAAAATTTATAGCATTAAAAGTGATAAAATCCGAGCATTTAAATTTAATGCCGAAAGCTAAATTTAGCCTTGCGACGCGCGAGGTTAAATTTAAAGATCAAGGAAGGATGAATATGGCAAGAGTATTTTTAAGCCCGCCGAATATGGGCGGCAATGAGCTTGAGTATATAAAAAAGGTATTTGAGAGTAACTATATCGCGCCTTTGGGCGAATACGTTAATCGCTTTGAGGATGCAGTGAAGTCCTATACTGGCACGCGCGCTGCACTGGCGCTAAACGCAGGCACGGCGGCGCTTCATCTAGCGCTTCGCTGCAGCGGCGTAAAGGACGGTGACGTGGTGCTTGGCTCCACGTTTACCTTTATGGCGTCGCTAAATCCGATATTTTACGAGCGCTGCGTGCCGGTACTGATAGACAGCGACGAGAGTTGGAATTTAAGCCCGAAGCTGCTTAAAGAAGCGATCAAAAAATCGCCGAAAAAACCAAAGGTGCTCGTCGTCACACATCTTTATGGACAGGCTGCGAAGATGGATGAGATATGTGAAATTTGCGCGAACGAAGGCATTGATGTTATCGAGGATGCCGCAGAGGCGCTGGGCGGATTTTATAAGGGCAAAGCACTTGGTGGTATCGGAAAATGCGGCGCGTTAAGCTTCAACGGCAATAAAATCATCACTACCTCAGGCGGTGGCATGCTGATCTCAAACGATGAGGAGCTAGTGGCTAAGGCTAGATTTTTAAGCACCCAGGCGCGCGAGCCGCTGCTTCACTACGAGCACAAGGACTACGGCTACAACTACCGCTTAAGCAACGTTTTAGGCGCTATCGGCGTAGGTCAGATGGAGGTCTTGCCGCAGCGCGTAAAGAGAAAACGCGAAATTTTTAAAATTTACGAGGATCTGTTTAGAGGCGCCGACGTGGAGTTTATGCCTGAAGTCGAAGGCGGTAAGGGCAACAGATGGCTTACGACGCTTCTATTTAAGAAAAAGGATGCCCATCTAAAGGTTATCGATGCGCTAAATAAAGCCGACATTGAATCTCGTCCGCTTTGGAAGCCTATGCATCTGCAAAGCATCTTCGCAGGCGCGCTTAGCGTAGTTGACGGCACGAGCGAGGATATGTTTAGTCGCGGCATCTGCCTTCCTAGCGGCACCGATATGAGTGACGAGACGATCGAGCGCGTCGTAAAAATCGTAAAAGAAAACATCTGATGCTGTTAAAACCCACTAAATTTAGCCGCTTCGCGTTTTTTTTGCTAGGAGATATTTTTATCTCGATCCTCTCCGTTTATATCGCATTTTTGCTGCGATTTAGCGGAGATATACCGAACGAATTTTATAAAGGCGCGCTGCTTAGCGCCTCGAGCCTTACTGCGATTAAAATTTTCTATTTTTGGTTTTTGCGGATATATCTCGTGCCGTGGAGATTTTTCGGGCTATACGAAGCTAGAAAACTCTTCTACGCGCACGTGATGGCAGCACTTACCTTTTTGATCCTATTTTTCTTGGCGAGTAAAATTTTTAACCCGTTCCCGCGCTCGGTCATCATCATCGACGCGGCGATCTCGTTTATTTTAATCGGTGGGATTAGAATTTCAAAGCGGATGTTTCTAAGCGAGAAGAAAAATATCACGAATAACGAGCCCTGCATCGTCGTGGGCGCTACGAGTAAGACCTTTCACGTCCTAAAAGGGATGCGGCAAAAATATATCAACTACTATCCCGTGGGTGTCGTGGACGGGCGAGCAGAGCTAGTAGGGACGTATTGCGAAAACTACGTCGTCAGAGCCAAGAGCGAAATTCCGCAGATGATCAAAGATAGCGGCGCTAGAACTGCGATCATCGCGCTGGCGCTGTATCCCGACGAGCTAAAGGAGCTCTACGACGAGCTTTTTGCATACGGGCTAAAGGATATCAAGCTCTTTTCGCTTTTGGAGGATGAGAGCAAAAAGATCCGCGACATATCGATCGAGGATCTGCTCGCGCGCAAGCCCAAAGACCTCGACACCAAGGCGATCGAAAATTTTATCAAAGACAAGATCGTGCTGGTAACGGGCGCGGGCGGCACGATAGGAAGCGAAATTTGCAAGCAGTGTTTAAAATTCGGCGCAAAGCGGCTCATTATGGTCGAACACAGCGAGTTTAACCTCTACTCGATTAACGAAGCCACCGGCGCGGATGCGCGTAACGAGTTAAAGATGATAAACGTCGTTTATCGCCATGAGCTGGAGGAGGTTTTTGCAGAATTTCATCCCGAAGTAGTCGTGCACGCAGCGGCGTATAAGCACGTGCCGCTATGCGAGTTTAACCCGCATCTAGCGGTCAAGAACAATGTCGTTGGCACGAAAAACGTAATCGATCTATCCAAAAAATATGGCGCGAAAAAGGTCGTTTTGATCTCGACCGATAAGGCGGTGCGACCGACAAACATTATGGGCACGACGAAGCGTATCTGCGAGCTTTACGCGCTAAATTCCAACGACGCGGCAAGCGATACGCAGATCGTCGCCGTGCGCTTCGGAAACGTGCTCGGCTCAAGCGGTAGCGTCATCCCTAAATTTAAACGCCAGATAGAAGCGAACGAGCCGCTTACCGTTACGCACCCCGAGATTACGAGATATTTTATGCTCGTTAGCGAGGCGTGCCAGCTCGTGCTTCAAGCCGCCTCCATCGCGCAGGGCGGCGAGCTTTTCGTGCTGGATATGGGCGAGCCCGTAAAGATCGCCGATCTTGCCAAGCGAATGCTGCAACTTGCCGGCAAGGAGGAGCTGGGTATTAAATTTGTAGGTCTGCGCCCCGGCGAGAAGCTTTACGAGGAGCTTCTGATCGACGAAAACGACAAGAGCACGAAGTATCAATCCATCTTCGTAACCCACTCCGCAAAATACGACCTGCAAGAGCTAAGCTCGCAGATCGAGGAGCTTAGCGAGTGCGAGGACGCGCAGGTCGCGGATAAGCTAAAGCGTATCGTGCCTGAGTTTTCGCATCGATTGAACGGTGCGAAGGAGCCTGCTTGATCGGTATCGTAGATTACGGCGCGGGCAATATCCAAAGCGTGATGAACGCGCTTAGCTTCTGCGGCGCTAAATTTTGCCTCGCGCGCAGCCCTGAGAAGCTTTTGAGCTGCGATAAGGCTCTGCTTCCTGGCGTGGGCGCATTCGGCGAGGCGATAGATAAGCTTCGCGCAAACGGTATGGATGACGCGATTAAAGAGTTCGTCGCAAGCGGCAGATATTTTTTAGGCATCTGCCTGGGGATGCAGCTTCTGTTTGAGCAAAGCGAGGAATTCGGCGCACGCAGCGGGCTTGGAATTTTGCCCGGTCGCGTCGTGAAATTTGACAAAACGAAATTTAATATTCGGGGGGCGGAATCTGGCGAGCGCTACGGACAAAATTTTACTTGCGCCGAAAGCCTAAAGATCCCGCACGTCGGCTGGAACAGTGCGCATTTTATCAAGCGCTCGCCGATAAATGCGGGCTTGGGCGAGTTTGAGTATCTGTATTTCGTGCACTCCTACCACGTCCTTTGCGCGCGCGAGATCACGCTTGCGAGCACGTTTTACGGCTATGAGTTTGCAAGCGCGATCTGGCGCGAAAACGTATTCGCCTTTCAACCGCATCCCGAAAAAAGCCACGATGCGGGCATAAAAATCATTAAAAATTTTACGGAGCTGTGATGGATATTTTCCCTGCGATCGATCTGAAACAAGGATGCGCCGTGCGCCTTAGCAAGGGCGAGATGCAAAGCGCAAAAATTTATTCCAAGGACCCCTGCGAGCTAGCCAAAAAATTTGAAGATCTCGGCGCTAAATGGCTGCATTTAGTTGATCTCGACGGCGCGTTTGCGGGCGAGGCGGTAAATTTTAAAGCGATCGAGCGGATCGTAAAAAACACTCGCCTGCGCGTAGAAGTGGGCGGCGGCATCCGCGACGAAGCGCGCATAAAGGAGTATTTGAGCTTAGGCGTCGATAGATTTATCCTGGGCTCGGCGGCACTTAAAAATAGAGATTTCGTAAAGCGAATGGCGAAGCTTTACCGCATCGTCGTGGGCATAGACGCAAAAGACGGGCTCGTAGCGACCGAGGGCTGGGCGGAACTAAGCCGCGTAAAAGCGACCGATTTGGCGCGGGACTACGCGGACGCGGGCGTTTGCGCGATCATCTGCACCGACATATCGCGCGACGGGATGCTAAGCGGCGTGAATGTAGAATTTAGCCGCTCTATCGCGAAAGCTAGCGGTATCGATACTATCGCAAGCGGCGGCGTGAAAGATATGAACGACATAATCGCGCTTAAAAACGCGGGGCTCATCGCGGGCGTCATCGTCGGCAAGGCGTATTACGAGGGCACGCTCGATCTTAAAAAGGCGTTTGAAGCTCTATAAAAACGCCCGAGCGTAAGCAAAGTTTGAACTAAATTTTAGTAATATGCAAATTTTAAAATTTAAAGGCGATGTGAGGCGATGAAAGATTTTTTTTATGAGATGATCGTAAAAAGCGCGAATGCAAGCGAGCTTTTTAAAAACTTTGCGTTTGAGCTCGGCGTTACCTGCGTCGAGGAGGATGGCGAGCGTTTCATAATCCGCGACGAAGAGGATCTGCAAAATTTAAAATTTGCGTTTGAAGAGTTTAAAAAGGCGCTCGCGCGCTCTCTCAATTTAGACGCCGATCTGCAGATCGAAATTTCAAAAGAGCAAAACAAAGATTGGCTAGACGAATACAAAAAAGGCGTCGCGCCCGTGGCGGTCGGCAAATTTTACGTCCGTCCGAGCTGGTGCGAAAGATCGCAAGATCCCGCGCTAATCGATCTGCTAATCGATCCTGCGTTGGCGTTTGGTTCAGGCCATCACGAAAGCACCAATATGTGCCTGGCGCTACTTAGCGAGCTTGCTCGCGATGGTATAAGCGCGCTTGATGTGGGCTGCGGCAGCGGAATTTTAAGTATCGCGATGAAAAAACTGGGCGCAAAGGTAAGCGCTTGCGATACCGACGAGCAGGCGGTGACAGCTACGCAGCAAAACGCGGAGAAAAACGGCGTGCAGATCGATAAAATTTGGCTCGGCAGCGTTTCAAGCTTGGGTGAGCAAGGCTCAAGCAAAAGCGCGCAGCCACAGTTTGATCTAATCGTCGCAAATATAATCGCCGACGTGATTTTGATCCTAAGCGCGGATCTGAAAAAAGCGCTAAAACCTGGCGGCAAGCTCGTGCTGTCGGGAATTTTAGAAAAATATAAAGATAGGATCGAGCAAGCCTTTTCTGATTTAAATTTCGTGCAGATGAAAAAGCAAAACGAATGGCTTAGCTTCGTTTATGAAAGGAAAATATGAATAACAACCCAAATAATCAACCCCCTCAAAACGGCGGCGGAAACAATTTTTTTAATAAAAATCCGATCGGCGTTTTTATAATTTTTGCGCTTATTTTGATAGTCGTGTTTAAAGCGATATCCCCAAGCGGCGGATTTGATAGCGGTGGAGTGCTAGGCTCCGTTTCGGGCGAGAGTAGAAACGTAACTTACTCCGAGCTAAAATCGCAAATCAAAAACTCTCAAGTAAGCATGGTTTCCATTGGAAGCTCCACGATTAAAGCGCAAGTCGGCAACGTAATCTACACCGCCAAACGCGTGGATGATCCCGAGCTAATTCAAATTTTAGAATCGCGCAAAATTCCATACGGCGCGTATAACGAGAGTAATTTTTTAACCGATCTGCTCTTTAGCTGGGTCTTGCCGCTCGTAATTTTCTTTGGAATTTGGATGTTTTTAGCCAATCGCATGCAGCGCAATATGGGCGGCGGCGTGCTCGGCATCGGAAGCTCTAAAAACCTAGTAAGCGCCGAAAAGCCGAAGGTTAAATTTAGCGATGTCGCGGGCGTCGAAGAGGCGAAAGAGGAGGTTAAGGAGATCGTAGATTTCTTAAAAAACCCCGAGCGATATATCAGCCTTGGGGCTAAAATTCCAAAAGGCGTGCTTTTGGTGGGTCCTCCCGGCACGGGTAAGACGCTGCTAGCCAAAGCGGTCGCGGGCGAAGCGGACGTGCCGTTTTTTTCAGTATCGGGCTCCAGCTTCATCGAGATGTTCGTAGGCGTGGGCGCCAGCAGGGTGCGCGATCTATTTGATAACGCTAAAAAACAGGCTCCGGCGATCGTTTTTATCGATGAGATCGATGCGATCGGCAAAAGCAGAACCGCAGGCGGTATCGGCGGAGGTAATGACGAGCGCGAGCAGACGCTAAATCAGCTGCTTGCCGAGATGGATGGCTTCGGCTCGGAATCAAGCCCGGTGATCGTCCTTGCGGCTACCAACCGCCCGGAGACGCTGGATGCGGCGCTTCTGCGTCCGGGCAGATTCGATAGGCAGGTTCTAGTTGATAGACCTGATTTTGACGGCAGAATGGCGATTTTAAAGGTGCATATGCGCGACGTTAAATTTGCTCGCGATATCGATATCGAAGAGATCGCGCGCCTTACCGTGGGCTTTGCAGGAGCAGATCTTGCAAATATTATCAACGAAGCCGCGCTTTTAGCGGGTCGCGAGGCAAAGGCGGAGGTCGAGCAAAAAGACCTGCTCGAAGCGATCGAGCGCGTCGGTATCGGACTGGCTAAAAAATCGCGCCGCGTAAGCCCGATCGAAAAGCGGATCGTCGCCTACCACGAAAGCGGTCATGCGCTCATCGCTGAGCTTACCAAAGGCGCGATGCCGGTATCGAAGGTAACTATCGTACCGCGCGGATTGAGTGCTGCGGGATATACGCTAAATTCTCCGTTTGAAAATAGATATCTGCATCAGCGCCATGAAATTTTTGCCGAGATCGATACGTTTTTGGCGGGGCGCGCGGCGGAGGACGTGTTTTTAGGCGAGATCACTGACGGGGCGGGCAACGATTTGCAGCGCGCTACCGATATGCTTAAATTTATGGCTACTCAGGTAGGAATGACCGATGCGCTCGGGCTTGCGGTGCTAGAAAAGCAGCAGTATTCCTTCCTAAACGGCGGACAAAGCATCAAGGATTATAGCGAGGTAACGGCGGTTAAGATCGACGAATATGTCCGCAAGACGCTGGATGAGCGCTACGCGGCGGTAAAAGAGACGCTAAGGACCTATGCTCAGGCGATCGAGGAGATGGTGAAGGCGCTGTATGAGAAGGAGACGGTCTCTGGAGAGCAGATCGTGGAGATCATCTCTAAATTTGAAAAAGATAACGGCATGCCTACCCGTCTGGTGCGAAATTTAGGCGCTAACGACGATATCGAAAGCGCAAAGAGCGAGGCTTAAATTTAAAGCCTCGCGCGCGGTAAGAACTTAGGGCTAAATTTTAAGAAGGTCGCGCTAAAATGCTTTATGCGCGATCTGCGGCACCAAACGAAAAGCGGTGCAAAAATAAAATTTAAAGAGTGAGAGATGGAAGAGGAAAAGGGAAAATTAATCTACATATTGCCGAATTTTTTCACGGCGGCAAGCGTATTTTTGGCGGTCATCAGCATAATTTCTACGATCAAGGGCAACTTCAGCGCCGCGATCTTTTATATCATTTTATCCTTGATCTGCGACGGACTTGACGGCCGCGTGGCGAGGCTAACGCATGCGACATCGAAATTCGGCGTGGAATTTGACAGCCTTGCGGATATCGTAGCTTTCGGCGTCGCGCCGGCGCTGCTGTTTTATTGCGCGGTCGGGCACGATTACGGCAAGGTTGGCTCGCTCGTAGCCGCGCTTTACGTGGTTTTCGGCGCGATCAGGCTGGCGCGATTCAACGTAACTACGGGTACCTACGAGCCTAGTGTTTTTATCGGGCTGCCGATTCCGACAGCTGCGATTACGATGGCGTTTTGGATCGGCATTTATTTAAAATATGAGCTTTCCAAAGGATTTGGCGTATTTTTGATCATCGCAATGGTGGCGTTATCGTTTTTGATGGTAAGTAACATCCGCTTTCCGAGCTTTAAAAGGATCAGCCTAAAGCGCCCCAATGCGATTAAAATTTTAGTGCTTCTAATCGTCGTATTTTTCTCGCTTTTATATCTTTTCAGGCTGGAATTTCCGGCAGTGCTCACTTTGGTTTATATCGTTTACGGTTTGGTTCGCGGAGCTTTAAATTTAAGCGCGGCTAAATTTCATAAAAAAGACAAACCCGAGGAAATGGCGAAATAATCTCAAGTATGTTTATCGCCGCGATTGTTTTAAGCTTGCACGGCTATAATTTTGCCAAATTTTAACAATTTGAAAGGACAAGCAATGGACAAAAATAAAATCATAATCTTCGATACGACGCTTCGTGACGGCGAGCAAAGCCCCGGAGCGTCGATGAATACGGACGAGAAGATCCATCTTGCGCTGCAGCTTGAAAAGCTGGGCGTAGATGTTATCGAGGCTGGCTTTGCGGCGGCGAGCCCAGGCGATTTTGACGCGATAGAAAAGATCGCTAGCGCCGTTAGCAAGGTTCGCGTCTGTTCGCTTGCGCGCGCTTTAGAAAAAGATATCAAGGCCGCGGGCGAAGCGATAAAGGGCGCGAAGCTCGGACGCATCCACACCTTCATCGCCACAAGCCCTATCCATATGGAATTTAAACTCAAAATGCAACCGCAAGAGGTCATAAAGCGCGCCGTAGAGTCTGTGCAATACGCAAAAAGCCTATGCGAGGACGTGGAGTTTAGCTGCGAGGATGCGTGCAGAAGCGATATGGGTTTTTTAAAAGAGATCTGCGACGCCGCGATAAACGCCGGAGCCTCCACCATAAATATCCCCGATACGGTGGGCTATCTCTATCCGGATGAGATCACTACGCGCATAGGTGAGATCGTTAAACTTATCGGCGAGCGCGCCGTAGTTTCGGTACATAACCACAACGACTTGGGAATGGCTACCGTAAATTCCTTGGCCGCTATCTTGGCGGGAGCCAGACAGGTCGAGTGCACGATAAACGGTATCGGCGAGCGCGCGGGCAACGCGGCGCTGGAGGAGATCGTAATGGCGATCAAGACGCGCACAGATAAATTTGCGCCGCTTTATACCGATATAAATTTGAAAGAAATTTACCCATCCAGCCGCTTGGTTGCGAGCATTACCGGCATCGAGCCGCAGCCTAATAAAGCGATCGTGGGCAAAAACGCCTTCGCGCATGAAAGCGGCATCCACCAAGACGGCGTGCTAAAACACAAAGAAACCTACGAGATTATGCACGCCGAGGATATCGGGCTTGATAAAAACTCGCTAGTGCTGGGCAAACACAGCGGCCGTCACGCCTTCAAAGATAAGCTGGTATCTTTGGGCTATGAGCTTAGTAGCGAGCAGATTGAGATCGCGTTTAATAAATTTAAAACGCTTGCAGATAGTAAAAAGGACGTTTTCGACGAGGATATTAGAGAGCTCGTAAACGATGAGTTTGTGGGAGCCGAGAAGACCTATGAAGTGCTGGTTTTAAGCTCCAATAGCTGCAACAAAGGACACGCTAGCACCGCACTTACGCTAAGGTATAAGGATGAAATTTTAAGCGATAGCGCGCTTGGAAACGGCGGCGTAGATGCGATATTTAAGGCGATAGATCGTATCAGCGGTATCAGCGGCAGCTTGAAAGAGTATCAAGTAAAAGCGGTCTCGCAGGGCAAAGACGCGCTGGCAAAAGTAACCGTCAAGGTAGAATTTAAAGACGAGGGCGCCATCATCGGCAGAGGGCTTGACGTAGATACGATGCTGGCGTCTGCGAAGGCCTACGTTGCGGCGCTAAATACGTATCTGGACGCTAAGCGTTAGACCTGCTCGGCGGGATTTGTTAAATTTAACACAAATTCCGCCAGATTAAACAAATCAAAAGCAAAATTTTAATAATATTTCACACTTAAAACGTTGGAGTAGGGGGTATTGAGCCGAAACTCGTTTTAAAATTTATTTATGGAGACTTTTATGAAAAAAGTTCTTGTATTATTATTTGCGCTTTGCGGCGCGGCTTTCGCTAGCGAGCAGCTAAGTGCTTACACTCAGATCGTTTCTTTTTCTGCAATTACCGTTGCAGTCGTTTTAGGTCTAGCCGCTTTGGGTGGCGCATTAGGTATGGGAAATGCCGCTAGTGCGACGCTTAACGGCATCGCTAGAAATCCGAGCGTAGCTAGCAAGCTATCGAATACGATGTATATTTCGCTAGCGATGATCGAAGCGCAGGTTATCTATGCATTAGTTATTTCATTTATCTTGCTTTTCGTAAATCCTTTTTTGACAGCGGGTTTAAAGGCTGCTGCAAATTAATCAAAAGCCCGAGAAATCGGGCTTTAAACTTATATAATTCAAGGCTTGAGATTAAGTTTTAAAATTTATGCGACCGTGGTGGAATTGGTAGACACGCTATCTTGAGGGGGTAGTGCCGCAAGGTGTACGAGTTCAAGTCTCGTCGGTCGCACCACGAAATTTTGTCTGCTTTAAGTCTCTTTTAATCTAAGAGTCCGGGAATAAGAAATCATCAGTAAATTTTAACATCCCTTTTAAACTCATCTTTCTGATTTTCAATAAATTTAACGTAACGATTAAAAACCATTTCCGTGCTACTATGACCCAAAAGCCTTGAAAGCTCATAAGGGCTGATATCTGTATTTTTTAAAACATTAGTTGCATATGTATGACGCATAACGTATAGCTTACGATAAGGAATACACAAAGACTTAAGCAAGGGTTTCCAATAATAGCGAGTGAATGAAAAATCGGTATTATAAGGCTCGCAGTATTGATTTACGAATAGATAAGAATGGAGAGCGTGAAATAAAACATATTTCTCAAGATCGTAATATAAAGCATCGACTATAGGCACTTGCCTTATACTACCTGCAGTTTTAGGGCTATTCTCGCCAAATTTAGACCTGGAAAGCTTAACATATATAAGTCTTTTGTTAAAATCGATATTTTCCTTTTTAAGAGCTAAAATCTCACCCGTGCGAATACCAGTGTAAAAGCCAATTTTCAAAAAAATTTGGAACTTTAAGCTGTAAGCCTTTGAAGCTCCTAAAATACGATTAACTTCAGTATCGGTAAAAGGCTGAATTTTAGGCTTGACAAGGTTAAAATTCCGTATATAATCAATCGGATTATTTCTAATAAACTCATCATACTTAGCAAGCTGAAAAATTTGATTTAAACAGCTTTTATAATCCCTTAGAGTTTTGGCGCTCACTTCCTTATTTATCTGAGAAAACCATAGCTTAAGCTCGCTAGCCTTAATACTCTCAATCTCTCTATCGTATAAAAAATTTAGCCTTTTAACAACGATACTTTCATACTTAAAGATAGTAGAGGGTTTCCAGCTATTAGAGCCTATTTGCAAAAATAGATCAGCAAAATATTTAAATTTAATCACTTACTCTTTTAAAACGGATACGGCATAACGCCGTTATTGGAATACTTAAATTCTAGTTCCCTAATATCCTCTAAAGCATGCTCGGTAAAATATCTGATATGATTTTTATAGCGTTGTAGAAATCCGCGATCAATCATCTCATTCTCAAGCATAGCGTAATCTTGAACGCTTAAAATATCATCGGTCATCTCTTTTTGGTTGTCGCGCCAGTATAATTTTAGGCGCTCGTCGCTCATATCTTTCCAGGCGGTGCGAAATATCTTATATGGATTGTAATAAACTGGCTTAATACCGCTGTTATAGAAACTTTGAATAGATTTTAACTCGTGAGATTGGATTTTACCGCAAGGATTAAAAGTTCGTGTCTTTTTCTTAACCCATAAATCCCCAAAATCGTTATCATAGATTAAAACAGGCTTTTTACTATCGGTGTCGCAAAGCACTGTAAGCAAGCCCAAACTATAATTTTTAGTAAGCTCAATAAGGCTAAATTTGCCACCAACCTTACGATAAATTTCAAGACTAATAAAAGTCTTTGACATAGTAACACGACGAATACGATGCTTCAAATACCAAAACGAAATATCGCTTAAATTTTCAATAGAAGGATTATCGCGCAGATCATCTAAGGTTTTAAAAATATATTTCATAATATAGCCTGTAGCGTTGCGAATATCCGTCTCAATCCTATTTTCATCAGAGATAAAACGCCTTTTTATGGCGTGTATTACGCGTTCTTTAAAGCTACCAGGAACAAAAAGCAATAAATTTAAATGACAAGTGCCGTCTTTATGAGGCTCTTTCGTAGTGATATAACACCTATCATCGGTAGAAATTTCACGCATAACAACAGAATTCATAATACTACGAATAAGCAACTGAAGCCGATGAGCCCCCGCACAAACACTATGCTCCTCATCATCGATAAAATTTTCATTACGCACAAGCCTATATCCGCCGTTTTTAAGCTTTATAAACCTTTTACAATGATAGGCACTAGGAAGCGTAAAAACGCAAAATATAGGCTCTAAATTACGATCAGAAGCATATTGTTCCATAGACGAAACGCGAGTATTAAGCTCCGCAATATAACGTGCAGGATTATGCCAAGAGCTAAAATAGAACGACGACAACGGCAAGGCAACATCATCAAACGAAACAAAATTCTCATCGAGAAATTTCTGCTGGAGTTTTAAACGCTCCGAAAGAAAAATTTTATCTTCTTTAGTTATACCATACATTATCAAAATCCCTAAAATATGAAAGCTACACATATCTATTATATTTAGTCAAGAGGCACGCCCTCGCTCGGCGCGGAGCGCCTCGCTAGGCGTGCACCCGCCTCATTAAAACGCTTCGATTGTAAGCGTAATAACGGACTTCTGGATAACCTTTTGTTTGATTGAAAACAAATACTGAATAATCGGAATATCTTTTAAAAGCGGAACGCCATTGCGATACTCGTAAGCCGTTTCTTTATTGATCCCACTTAATACTAAAATTTCGCCCTTGTTGATTGAGTAATTAGATTTTAACTCTTTCTTTGACGTTTGAGGCGTCAAAGTTGTTTCATCTAAAATATCCTCAACGACAAGATCTAAATCAAAATCAATATGGTCTTTCAATATAGTTGGAGTAATAGAAACTTTTAAGCCTACATCGCGATAATCATAAGTGTTTTGCGTAGTAGTAGAAGCATTAGAATAGGTAGAAGTATTTTTAAGATAAGGAATATTCTTAACAGATGAGAAATAAACGGGAGTGCCATTTTTGGCAACTAAATAAGGTGATTGTTTAACGGAAGTAACATCATTTTTAACAAGTAAATTCAAAACTCCATAAAATCCTTTTTTCTTATCTCTGACAACGTTAGTTTCGGCAGTGTAAGGCATAGTTATCAAATTTACAAAGTAATTAAAGTCGGCGCGGGTTACAACATCGGCAAGAGAATTTAGATTTGTGCCTATATTTTCGGCATTATTGAGATTAGTTTCCAAAATAGTGAGTTTAAAATTTACTTGCTCTAATCTCTTATCCGAGCGCTGCGCGAAGTCGATAATATCGTTGTAATCGTCGTCATTAGCCTTAAAAACAACAGAATTAGTAGATTTTATATATTCGACCTTGGACGAAGTAGAGTTAAAATCGTTTGAATCGGTAGTCGATTTAATAATCTTAGACACATCATCAAAGGTATTATTCTTAAGCTCCAAATAGCGAAGCTTAGCCTTAGGAGTTAAAGTGCCATTATTATCAAGAGCTTTATTTTCTACGTAGTAAAAATCACTATTTCGCACGAGTCTTAAACCTTTAACTTCTATCGCTTTACGAAAAAGAGATATAGAAATTTTAGTTTGTTTATTGGTGTAAAAATAGAAATCATTAGGGTTAATATCGTCAGATATAAGAATATCTGTATTTGAATTTACGCTAGCGAGATTAGCAAATTCTAATAAATTTAACTTGACCTCACTTGCTAAAAGCAGATTTAACGACAGAACTAGTGCTAAAAGAATCCTTTTCATTTTTCACTTCCTTTTTTAAATTTTCAAAAATAGGCTTATCAAAATAAGCATAAATTTCTAAAAAGCCTTTAGTATCGCTTTTGTATTCGATATAAATAGGCTCAACTTGAGAGATCATAAGCGAAAAGTATTTATAAGTGAAAGGAGCATAACCATCTATCACGCAATCAGTGTATATGCACCTTACAAAATATGAATACTGAATTTGAGCCATAGAAACATTTTTATCAACCGAAACCGCAGTATTTGTATAAATTTGATTAACAACAACAGGGGAAGTAGAAATCGAACTAACTTTACGAGCGCTTTTATCGCTAGTATTAAAATAATCTTTGAAAAATAAAAATAATACAACAATTAAAAAAATAAGAAAAAAAGACACTAAAAAATAATACTTAATAAGACTTTTATGTTTCGTTTCATCACCACTATGGTAAAGTTTATAAATTTCAGGGTTAAATTTAAGACTTATACCGCCACCCACGACTATATCACGCTTTTGATACATTGTAGGGCTGTTAAACAATACATACCGTAAACGACTAGAAAAAAGACGTTTAGAGCCGTCAACTGCCTTATAAAAAAATTCAGCAATCTTTTTATAAGTACTATCGACGAGGCTTAAATTTTGAGTAATAAGATAAATATCTTGATAAAGATGACGATGGTAAGTAAGCCACCAAATCAAGACCTTATCGCCTTTCTGACTAAAAATAGTTGAATGACATTCATCGATAACGATTAAAACATTACATAAATTTAGCTCCTTTGCATATTTTATAAGCTCACTATCGGTTACTTTAGACTTATAATAAGAATAAAGAACGGAAAGATTAGATTTAAATTCATCGATATCAAGTTTCTTAATTTTATCTGACTTAGAAAAATCAAATTCATTAATATTTGTATAAGCAAACCGATAATTTTTCTTATTAGTTTTAGTATCACTGATAAAACATTCATATAGCTTATTAACAGCCAAATAGGTTTTACCAGAACCAGGATTACCGACAATATATGTTAAGCTCATCTTTTCTTAAAAAACCTCTTGCCATTTTTTGAAGCAGAGTTAGCACTATATAAAGTAGCTGTCTTATAAACACTGTCATACTTAACCCAAGCAATTTTATAAAGCGCTTTAAGAGTATAAATCAAAAAAACGCCGAATAATAAAGGTGCAAAAACATTAAAAGTTGAAGCAAGAGCTTCAAAGAAACCAATAGTTTTTAAAACGGCAAAGGCTACGTTTAAAAGCTCACCATTTGGATTAATAATAGCGTTATTCAAAGTATTTATACCGCTAGATAGAAAAGAATATACACTATAAATAAATTTGGAAAGAGCGCCTAAAAAAGCAAGAAAAGCAAGAAAAAAAGCAACCTGATAAGCTCGAACAATAGGTATAGTCCAATTTTTAGAAAAAAGATTAAAAAAATACAAAAAAACATCTACCAAACCTGAAAATAACCAACCAAGAATAGCGGGCATATCTAACTCCTAAAGGCATAAAGTAAAATTCTATAGGCAGACCACATAAAACCCACAAGGAAAGCCAAATAAAACATAAAATACAAAGGATCACGCATAGGGGCTAAGACAGCACATAAATCCCAAGTAACATCTTTCGCTTCGATATTTGTGCCACTAAATTTACGAGTAACAGGGCAAGTTTTAGGAACAGAAGGACTATTAAGCTTAGGAATAGACTTGCCACCTTCAAACATATCTTTAAAACCTTTAAGATCGCCGATAAGACCGTCAAAAGCTTTAAATTCACCCTCTAAAGAACCAAAATAGTCCTCATTGTCGCCATCGCCTATGCCAGCTTGAAAATCACCTTTACCTACACCATCATTGTTATTACCGCTACCACTATGACCCTTATCGCCTTTACTACCATCGTCCTTACCCTTACCATTATTATTGGGATCATCTTTAGAATGATTAGAGCCCGGCTTATCAGGGTTTTTAGTTTTGTTATTATCCCCTATAGTGATATTGCCGCTAGAACCCTTTGAATTATCATCACCGGTAGTAGAACCATTACCCTTACCATCACCTTTACCAGAACCGCCGCCTTTATCTTTATCCTTGTCCTTATTTTTATCTTCCTCTTTTTCTTTATCAGTCTTAGCACTATCAGGATTTGACATACTTTTATCCAGGGCGTCCAAATCAATCTGAGTGAAATCATCAAGATTTAAGCCAGAGCACATAGCATCGCCAGCAGCGCTTTTATTAACTCGAATAATACCGACGGTGCATTTTGCGACACAAGAATAATTTGCAACAATAGTATCAGGTGCTTGATTTATGCCGACAATAGTGTCACCTTTGTCATAAAATCCCTCAAATTTACCCGAAATTTTACCGCTAGATTGAGTAACCTTAATTTTTTTATCGCCCTCGCCGTGGGAGCAAACGCAATTAAAGCGCTGTTGCAATATCTCAAAATCAGCGCAAGTAGAAACACATCGATTTTCAAAATTGAAAGTGCCACTTTTGCATACGCAAGATTTTGTTTCAGAATCATATTGAGTATTTTCAGAGCAAGGCTTGCAGGTATTAGTTAGCTTGTCCAAAACCTCGGGAGCAGCACAAATAATTTCATCGCAAGTTTTGCGATCAGGATCATAAATTTTACCCGCAGGGCAACCGGTTATGCACTTGTTTTGTGATTTATCCCAAACTTCGCCTTGAAAACAAACCTGACACTGCTCGATAGAAGTATTGAAGTTGCTACCATCAGGGCAAGAAAAAGTATCGGAAACCGAAGTATAAAAAGAGAAAACAGCACTATGAGTAACTGAAACTCTACCTTTGCCATAAGCAAAATTTTTATCTAAAGTAGCACCTTCGACACCAAAATAGAAGTGATAAACATCAGGTAAAGAATACTCGTAAATATAAAAAGCTGAGCCAGAAATAACAAAACTAGTAGTAGGAACAGGAAAATCACCGGAAGTAGAAACAATCCGACGTCTTTCATTCATAAACTTAACAATCTTGCCATTATCAAGGCTAAAATAAGAATAATCATCATTTGAATTCAAATATTTACCATCAAATTCGACTATTTTATCTGAACGCTCAAAATTAATACGCTGAAATTCTTTCACATCTAAAAAAGGCTTAAGGCAATTAATATAATCTTTACAATCCAAATTCTCATCAGCAAGCAAAAAACAAAAAGGGAGTAACAAGAATAATAATGCTTTAAATTTAAACATTTCACTTCCTTTAAACTGCAAGATAAACGACTTTACGAAGTAGCAAAACTTCAAAAGCATAGACAAACATCGGGCTATTACTGCGACTGCTGTATGCGCGCCACAATAAGAGCGAACGCGAGGCAAACAAGCACGCTTCGCGACACACGCCTTGGAGGCGTGGGCTTGATACGTGCGCTAAATTTCATTTCGTAAGACGAAATGAAAAGCGCGCATCAAGCTAAAAAAGAAACTTCAGACATCATTTAAAAAATTTAATCATCAAAACAGAAACGGCAAGCATTACGGGCACGATAGAGATAATCACATAAACAAAAATACTAAAAAATAAATCAAAACTCGCAACGCCCGTAATATTCAAAACAGAATTCATACTATCAACCAGAAATTTTGCTAATCGTCAATACAATAAACAACAATATCAAAGAGCCAAGCGTAATAGCAGTCGCAGCAAATAGCACGTTTAGCATTTCGTCGCTAAGACCAACATCTACCGATCGTATCGTAAGCATTCTATACTTTCCGCAAAGCTTCTATTCCGACTAGAGCAGCTTTGACAATGAAAAGCGCAACGACGAAAACGCCAAGCAACGTCTGACAAGCTAGAACTAACGCGGACAAATCGAACGAAACCATACGACACCTTTTTTCTATTCAAAAAACCTACCTCCCGAACACACGGGAGGTAGGAGCAAAGACGCTAAATTTTGCGGAACTGACGCAAAGCCAAACCGATAGCGGCAACGATAGCAATCGCGGTAACGATAATGCCGATAGCCGAGTAAAAATACGTAAGATCGAAATCCCCCGTAAAACCATTATCTTTTGAGAAAGTTACGGCAGCGGAAGCAGTATCCACGCAGACAGCAGCCGCAGCAACGGCACCTAAAACCTTAGCTTTTGAAGTTTGCAAAAACCCTTTAAATTTACTTGCAAATCCCATAACAAGCTCCTTTTTTAAAATTTGCGCCTAAAAGACACATAAAAACTTATAAGCGAAGCTTTTATGTATTTTCTAGGTTTTAGTGCGGGCGGGAAAGGAAGTGAAAACCTAACCGCCCTAGTAGTTTTTTGACTTACCTAGGTCAGAACCTTTTAAAAGTTCTATTTTTTAGAAGCCGCCGCCGCAGGAACAGCAGAAGCCGCAAAAGGCGACTTGTCAAAAGTTTCTATCTGGATATCATCGGCAACAATAAGAAAATTCCCACGTTGCCCGGCAGAAATAAAGCGATACGGAATTCCGACAAATTTATCCTTATAAGATTGCCATTTTTCGCGATCGGTAATAGGCAAACGTAAAATTTCAGTATCTTTAACTTTATAACCCTCAAGATCGTGAGAGGAGTAAGTAACGGTAACTTCAAGCGTTTGAGTAATTTCGCCAGTTTGGCGATTTGTATTTTTGACGGGGCGAACTTCGTCAACAAGCCCGATAAGGTAGGTAATCATCGTAAAGCTCCTTTAAGGAAAATTTCATCAAGCTTTTGGATTTAACGGGGGCGGAGCTTATAACCACCCCCAAACAGTTTAAAGACGTGCTCGGGTCTGAAATTTAAGAAATATATCGATATAATTCATCGCTTTAATATTTTAAATTATAAACGATATAACTTAAATTATTTTAGTATTTTACAATAAAACTAAAAGATTGTCAAGATGAATAACAAAGATTTTTGTGAAATTTTAAAAATTTCAGAACCTACTTTATATAATTGGAAAAAAGAAAAAGAATATTTATATAACATTGTGATGAACTACAAAAAAGAGCATTTTGATAATAAAGGACAAGAAACAATAGAAGATGAATTACTAAAATATTTTAAGAATTTAAGTAAAATAGAAAAAGAATTTTATTTAAGCGATATAAAAGCAAGAATTCTCAAAAAAGAAATCGATAAGTAATGATATTTTTAATTTTGGCAGCAATATGCGCTTTTATTATTTTAATATTATTTTCAACATTAAATACAGAAAAAAACACAAAAATAGGAAATTATACAATTACAAATTATAAAAGAACAAAAAAGCAAGAACAACACAATAAATACATACAAGAAAATAAAAATTTAGTAGAACAAGATAAACAAACCGATCTCTATGAAATTTATAAACAAATAAAAATTGAAAATATAACAAAACAAAAAATGATATCAAAACATAAAAAAGGCACGGACTATGAATTTTATATAGCAAAATATTTCAAAAAAGAAGGATATAAAATTTATATGAACGGCTTAAACAATGGCAAAAAAGACGGAGGCATAGACGTCATATGTCATAAAAATCAAGAAACGATTTTAATACAATGTAAAAATTGGAATCAACCAATAGAACAAAAAGATATAAGAGCATTTATAGGCGATTGTCATATATATGTAAATAAAAATGCAATATTTTTAAAAAATAGAAAAATCAGAAAAATGTTTATAACTTCTAATGAAAATACCAAAAAAGCCGTAGAATTATACGTCAAAGAAAATCAAAACGAAATAGAATATATAACAATGCCTATGTTCGATTAAATACCCTTAAGCTTTAAGTTAGCAGCCTCGCTCAAAAATTGTGATCTATTATTAGTTACCTTGTCGATAGCATTAAGCAAAGATTGTGAAAGGCTTACATTTACACGAATTTTCTTATCAGAAGCAGGTTCAGGAATAAAATCATTATGCTCTAACATACTCTCAAGCGTAGATTTAAAAGCGGCATCAAGATCGTTTAATGCTTCCTCTTTTGTATCGCCATCGCCCCAAAACAAAGCATAGCCTTTAAATTCCGGCATAAATGCACCCCAGCCACCGCCTTCATCATCTGCTATCTTTCTAAGCTCGATTTTGTAAGGCAAATTTAGATAATAGTTTAAATCCTTTTTCATTTCTGCTCCTCTATAGATTTTAGCACAAGCTTAACATAAAAAATTTTCATAGGCTTATGCTTAGGTAAGGTTATCAAATAGCCGTTTTTGACAAAATTATGATGAGAGCCTTTGATACTTTGCAAAGTAAAACCCTTACTAAGCAAAATCTTTTCTAAAGTCTCAAACCTTACATTCTTAGGATTATTTTCCAAATCCTTGATTAATTTATCGTCTTTACTCATCTTTAAACCTTGTTGTGTAATTATACACAAATAAATTTAATGTAAATTTAAATGCGTAGTAAAATTTCAAATCTCGTCGGTCGCACCATCTATCAGAATTTCCCCTATTTTTTAGTTTTTTGAATTTTTTAAAAGTCCTATTTTTGGGAATTTTAAAATTGCTCTTAAAAAATTCTTAATACTTAAAACTACCGATTGATACATATATTTTAAGAAAAACTACTATATATTAAAAAATTGTATAGTAGCTTTTTCTGTGCTCCTGCCTTGTTAATCCTTTGAGGAAATTCTATAATCTGCCTAAAATTACTATACAAAGGAAGAAAGATGACGGAAGTTTTTACCAAAATTAAGGATAATCCAATTTTTAAATCAGACCCTGACAAAGTAGTCAGGAATTTTATCTTGCCGCAATATAAGCACACTATGGTCGAAGTCTTAGATGATTTTATAGCCGTTAAATTTTATAGCTCACCGGCCAGAGACGGAACGGTTAAAACACACAGGCACTATCACTATACGCGAGGTGGCAAGCTAATCAAGGCTCTAGGCAATGCCGACGAAATAACATTCGAAGGGGCTAGAATATTGTTAAAGAAATTAATATCAAATAGCCATACTAATGGTGTGGCGGCTCCAAAGAATACGCTAGCGAGTGTTTTTAAAATTTACTGCGAATATAACGCTTTTGCCGAGAAGACGTTAAGGAAATTACGATTTAGATTTCAATCGAGGTTAAGGTGCGTTAGTGATAAGGATATCGGAAAGATTACTAAAAAAGAGATAATGCAGATATTAGACCCTATTTACAAGAATGGAAAATTTGCACTTTTAAAAGATCTGTTTTATTTTATCCGTTCTTTATTCAGGTTCGCGCGAGATAGAGGTATAAGTGATAATCTTTTATTTTGTGATACGCAATTAAAAAACCTATATAAGATACCTAAATCTGGGGGCTATTCATATATTTACGCGAATGCGGATTTGAAGTTGTTGATAAAATTTATCATGAACTACCCTCATCAAATCGGCGTTAAAAATGCTTTAATATTCGGACTACTTACCGGGCTAAGAAGCTCAAATGTAAGAAATTTAACCCATGAGCATTTAAAGGTGGACGATGACGGAGAATATTACTTACTATTCCCGCAAGATGAGAATAAGGTAAAATCTAACGGAGACGAGTATTTAGGTCTTCCAAAAGAAGTAGGTGAGTGGCTAGAGAGCATAAAAGCAAAGTCCTATTTATTTTTTGCGAATACGGAAGGAAACGTTTTAAGTGAGGCAACACTTGTAAAGGCCCTTAGCCCAAGTAATACCTGCGCCAGCAGCCACTGCACCCCAGCCGACAAGGATTTGAACCAAAGAAAGCGACATACGCACTAGAAGCTAAAGCACTAACAGCCAAGTCTTGCACCACATCACCGGCTCCCCTTGCGATAGCTTCGTCCCACTCTTTTTTCCCAGCAGCCGCATCAACGATAGGAATAACCATATTTAGCCCACCTGATTTGATTTTTACATAGTTATCAAAAACCTTGACATTATCAGGGTCGGCTAAAACATTTACGGGAATTCCTTTTATGAAATCGATTGTATCCGAAGTAGGCTTGACATACCAAGCAACACCTTGACTTGAATTGCTAGAAGTATTGTTATCTTCTGGCATAATTTTCTCCTATTTATAGAATTTGTAGTTTTTATCTAAATTTTCGATTTGTAAATTAAAATTTTGTAGTAAATATTCATTTACTAGTTTATAGTCTTGCTTTGTCATTAAATAGACATTTACGGCATTTTTTTGATTGTCATAAAAAACTATGGTGCAAAATAGTATAAATTTATAATCTTTGTTAATTAATAAAGCAACTAATTTTGCTAAATAAGCAAACAAATTTGATAAAATCAAAAAAAATCCCGCAATAACAAAACCAAATGGTGCAAAAATTTTTTGAACCGAGTTATCTGGTATCTTACCAATCATAGGATAAATACCTTTTTTAACCCAAATAATATTTTGTTTTTCTACTGTTGCGTCTCGTTTATCCCAATAAACTTTATCATTATATAAATATACTTTTTCGGTTTTCTAAATTTTCTAATAAAATCAATAAAAGCCCAAATATTGACTATTGGAAATGCTACAACCACAGAGCTAAATCTTGGATTTCTCATTTCATTTTTTAAAATTTCAAAAAAATCGCCACTATTCCAATCGACAACACCAGTAAAAAATACAATATAAATCATTATAGTGTTACATACAAGCAAAAATGTAAAACCATACATTATCATTATAAAGTTATTTTTAATGATGAGTGGAGCTTTATCATAATCTCTCATTTTAATCCTTTTTAAAAAATTTCTCTTATTGCAAGAATTTATTTAAATTCCCACAATGCCCATAACCTTGTCATTGCGAGACCATGAAGTGGTCGAAACAATTCAACAATGAGGCGTTCTGAATTTGCAAATTTGCTTTAATAAACGGTTTCTCCGTTTCGCAATGACATTTTAATGCAAAATTCAAATCTCGTCAGTATCGTTTGATACTGAATTTTATGAATTCACAAATTTAAACTTGCTATTGCTTTTGAATTCAAGCAACAAGTAAATTTAAATTTGTAAATTTGATATTTGGATCCATTTGATCTGAATTAGCCCTCAGTTAAATCCAAAGAATATAGCAGTCTTTTTTTCTGCTTTATCCAACTCGTTTGTTGTCTTGTTAATTCTGCTAGGATTACTCATTTTTTGTCTCCTTATTAGAAAAATTTTAATATCTTTTATATATCTTTATCTAAATTTATGTGAAAAAGTGTAAGAAAATATTCTTTCAATAAATCGTGGTCTTTTTGATTAAAAAAAGCTATTGTTGCCCCTTGTTGTATTATTACACGAACACCTCTTATCCAACCTATATCAATTACAAATTTTTGTGAATATTCCCAAAAATTTGTCAAATTTTTATTTGATTTTTTATAAAGCAACATACGAAATAAAATATCATATATAATCGCTAAAAACAAAGCAAAAGCGTAAAGAAGCAAACTTATTATAAATTCGCTATCAAAAGTAAATATAAATCCACCTATTGATACAATTAAAATAGGATATAATGTTATAAATTTGCTACTAAGTATGAAATATAAAAACGATGAAAATTCTTTATTCCCCAATAAGCTCTGAATTTTTCGTATTTGCAAATCACTATCGTAATATACTGCTCTCATATTAGACGAAAGTGAAACAAAGCGTTCTTTTGAAATAATAGTTATTACATAAGAAATAAATAAAAACGCTATAAATATCAAAAATAAGATATAAATTTTTCTTATTATTTCGTCAAATTCATCAAATTCGATGTGGTACTGTATTGCAAAAATAAAAAGCAAAGAAATAAAGAAAAATATTAAATTTAAAACACCGTGAAGCAACATTTCTCTACTATAATCACGTAAAATCAGCGGCTCTTTGTCATAATCCCTTAAATTCTTGTTTTTATTAAAAACATCATTATCCACCTTTCATCCTTTTTATACAATTTCATTTTAAATTCAATCTCGATCAGTATCACCGATATTGGATTTTATAAATTTACAAATTTAAACTTGCTATTGCTTTTGAATTCAAGCAACAAGTAAATTTAAATTTGTAAATTTGATATTTGGATCCATTTGATCTGAATTAGCCCTCAGTTAAATCCAAAGAATATAGCAGTCTTTTTTTCTGCTTTATCCAACTCGTTTGTTGTCTTGTTAATTCTGCTAGGATTACTCATTTTTTGTCTCCTTATTAGAAAATTTTTATTTTAAATTATTGTCAATATCTCTGTTAAATATAGTTAAAATATACTGCCTCAACTCGTCGTGGTCTTTTTGATTGAAATAAAACATATTGATAGTCGGAGTAATTTTCCACCTTTCAATCGAAGCCCACTCTATGTTTATTTGAAATTTTCTAGCATATTTCCAAAAATTTTTAAGAGTTTTGTTTGATTTTTTATAAATTCCCATGAAAACTAAAATTTCTAAAAATTCGGCTAAAAATAATGTAAATATTGTAATAAGTACACTCAACAAGAATGGTCCAAAACTATACCTAGAAACAAAATTTATTATCGTAAATGCACTCAAAAATGCCCAACCAAAACCTGTTGTTGTAATTATTCGCATAAAAGAACAAAAAACCATTTTGCCTTCTTTTTTTACATGCGAAATATCGTAACCAATTGGATTGTCAGATGGATTATGAAGCACAATTCTACCTCCCATAACTTGGAAATATATTGTTTCATCAATTTTATTGTTATGATTATAAAACACAACTTTTGAATTGTAAAAATGAGTATAATGTGGCTTTATTGATAAAATATTTTTAAAATCTAATATTAAAATAAGAGTTGTTATAAAACCAAAAGAAAGGGCTGTTTGTATAGCTATTCCGATTTCTAAATTTCCATCTTCAAATTCATCAAATTTATTCAAAACGAATGCTGAAACAATCACCCAAAATGCAAAAATTAATAAAAAATGGATAAATAAAGCCCAACTAGTATAATTCCGTAAAATTAATGGTTCTTTATCATAATCTCGTTGGTTTTTGTTTTTATCAAAAATATCGTTTTTGAAATTTAAATTTTCCAATTTTACTTCTTTTTCGCGAGTCTGCATTATACAACAAATCAATCTTAAATTTGATTTGTTGTAACCTTAAATTAGCTATTTTTGTAAATTCAAAGTCATATCGTTTAAATACGATACAAAATTCTTAAATTTATAAATTTAAACTTACGCAACAAGTAAATTTAAATTTGCAAATTCTTTTAAGGCTTCAAATCCGTTATTAGCTAAGCTTCCATCTCTTAGTAAAGTATGATTTCCAAATAGTTCGCTTCCGTTTGTTATGCTATTTGTGATTAAGGTTTTATTGATTAAAATTCCGTCATTTTTGTCTATCCAAGAGATATTTTCTGCGAATTTATTATTATCCAGGTCAAAGTATGTTTTACTGTTTTTTCTTGATATTGTTTTTATTCCGTCGCCGTTTAAATCAATTTTTGGCATTGCCTCCTCCTTGTAAATTTAGATTTTTATTGAAATTGTTGTTTTTTAAAGTTTGGTATTGCTCTAAAATCGCATTATAATAGTAATCGCCATTATATGCAAAATCATTAAAAATGATATTTTGGAGTGTAGGTCTATTAGTAGGAATATATTTAAAATAATATTCTCTCCCATATGTTTTTTCAAAAAATCTTTTTTTGTTGGTTGTCAGTAGATTATGGGTAACGCAAAATTCTGATATTTCTTTATTGACAATAGCATTTGCTAAAAGCCAAGAAAACATAATATTTGATACAATGACTATGTCGTTTTTTGTATCGTGATATTTTAAGACTTTTTTATTTATAAATATAAAATCTGAAAAAAGTATATGCTTATTTTCGCCAATATAAACGAAATTTTCCAAAAATTTACCATTTTCATCAATAATGTATTTTACATTGAACGGATAAAAAGGTTCTATTTTTAAAATTTCATCATTATCAATTATCTCTTGTGCGTTTTGCATAGGCGTGTCGGCATTACAAATTTTAGAACCTAAATTTAGTAAATATTCTAAATTTAATCTTTTATCAAGCTTGAAAAATTCGCATTTGTCATCAGGGTATTTGTCTCCATTGCAAAGATAAAATCTTGTTTCAGCAAAGTCATTTATATCTCTATGGATATTTTTCATCTTTTTTATATCTTTTGCTGGATAATTGTCTAAATAGTGAATTTTTTGTAGAAAATCTTTTATGTAAAAATTAATTTTTTCATGCTCGGTTGCTGTTTTAAAATCTATCTCGTTTTCCAAATATTTTACTTTATCGTATTTGTCAATCATAGCTTCTAATTCGGCAGTATGCCTTTTATCATCTTTATAAAGTTGATAAGCAAATGAAATAATAAGACACAAAATAAATAAAATAAAGATTATAAATAAAATTTTAAATGCTTTTTTCATATGTTTCATTTCAAATTTAAAGTTTAACTTGCGAATTTAAACTCGGTCAGTATCGCTGATACTGAATTTATTAAATTTACAAATTTAAACTTACTTTACAAATTCACACAATTAGTAAATTTAAATTTGCAAATTTGATATTTGGATCTGTTTGATCTGAATTACCCTCGGTTAAATCCAAAATCCATGGCAGTCTTTTTTATACCACAGCTTGTTAATTGTTCAATCCCCTATACCCCGCCCAAGCTAGCTTCGCATATGTTTTTAGCGCCTCAAACTTTCTCATTTTTTATCCTTTATCAAAAAAATTGTTATTTACTTAAATTTTTATTTATATCTATATTAAAGACCGTAAAAATATAATCTCTTACCTTATCGTAATTTTCTTCATTGAAAGAAAATATATGTATAGAATAAAGTCCTTGATTCTCCCAGCTATAATCATACCAGTGTATTTCTTCTATATATTCAAGATTTATTTGAAATTTTGGAAATATTTTCCAAAAATTTTTAAAACTTTTATTTTCATATCTATAAATTACCAAAAAAACTATAATTTCTAAAAATTCCGCAAACAATAATATAAATATTAAAAGTAATACACCTATTAAAGATATGCCAAAAGTTCCTTTAATAAAGCTAATTATGAAAAAACTAACTAAAAATACCTTACCAAAAATACTTGAAAATATCATATCTAAAAACCAGATTGCCTTAAAAGTTGTGTCTTTGTTAAATATTATATTTTCACTGCTAGTTTCTTTAAAATTTTGATCATAATATGCAACTTTTGAATTATAAAAATAGGTATATTTTTTCTTTAAATTTATAATATTAAAACAATCAAATATCAAAAATACAACTATTGCAAAGCCAAATTTTATTATCGTTCGTTTTGTGTCATCAAAATCTAAAATGCCGCTTTCAAAATCATCTAAGCAACTAATGCAAAACCCAGAAGTAGTAATCCAAAATATTAAAATAATCAAATAGTGTAAAATTAAAGGAAAACCGGAATAATCCCGCAAAACTAGCGGCTCTTTATCGTAGTCCCTAGTCCTTTCTTTTCTTAGCGCAGTGCTGACTTCAAATTTATCCAAATCAAGCTCTTTATAAACGGAATTTCGATGCATTCTATACGAAAGGGGATTAAAATTTTATAAAACAGCGGATGAAATTTTAGGTTTGCCGTCACGATAAACGGGCGGATTAATCTGCGATTTTCAAACGCAAAAAAAGCACTTCAAAAGCCCGCGAGCCGAAGCGGAATTTAGACGCAACGGCGGCGTTTTGCTTTGCAATTTGAGTTAAAATTTGATATGATTGTGCGAAATTTATATCGAATGGCTTTTTAAAATGAATAAATTTATAACCCAAAAAATAGGCGCTCTTGCGGGCTTTAGCGATGAAATTTTAAAAATTTTAGCATCGTTTGACGCGGATGTTTCGGATGTCAGGCTCGCTTTGCAAATTTCAAAAAATGCTCCCCTCACAGATAAAATTTTAGATTTGGTCTTTCGCGGTTTGTCTAAATTTAGCGCCGAAGGGCTCGTGAGGCAAAATTTTACTGCTACAGATGAGCGGTGCGATTTCCAAGGTACGGAGCCTATAAAGCACGGCCTGCAAGACGCCGCAGACGAGTGGCGGCAAAACGAGTGCACCTCGAGCGAGAAAAAAGGCGCAGACTTAATAGGGCAGGGCGATAGTCTCAAATTTAATCATCCAAATGACGCAAACGGCGCGAACTGCAGCGACGAGAATTTTAAATTTAACCCATCTCAATCAGCAAGCGATACGCAGCAGCAAAATCAGCACGTCGCCGCGAGGGTTGATTGCACGCTAGGTTCGAGTATCTCTACGCGAGCCGCACAAACGCAACAGCAAGAACGAGAGCAGGAGCAGGGGCAAGCGCAGCAGCAAAAACAGGAGCAAGAATGGGGCAGAGCGCAGGAGCTGGGACAAGAGCAGGGCGCCGCGGCACTAAAGACGTTAAATTTACAGCGAGCGTTTGAGCTTTACGGGCGCGAGCAGATGCGGGCGTTTTTTCTATTCGCCGTATTCGACGAGATGCTAAAGCCGGATTTGCAGGCGTATCGCATCGATCGCAAAAAGCTCACGCAGGTCTCGCTGCTGCGAAATCTGCTTATGTTTTCGTGGATCAAATCCTACCCACAGATTGAGCAAAGTATCCTCTCAAGCGTGATTTTAGTGGAGTTCGGGCGGGTTTTTATCGACGAGCAGGTGTGCGCGGCGGGCAAGGCGGAGGAATTTTACCACGCCATCAAGGGCTCGATCTTTCCGCAGGATTTTACCGACGTGGAGATGAAATTTACCGGCACGAACCGCGAGAGCGTTTCGCACGCGCTATTTGCGCATTTCGGGCTAGAGCAGATCGCGCAGGACGCGCTATATTCAAACGCCCCGGACGACGCGCCTTTTGAGAACAAATCCCGCTACGCGATGCTAAAGATCGCCAAAACCGCGGTCAATATCTATCATCACTTCGACGAGCTTAGCATCGACAACGCTTTAAATTTACTAGTCGAGTTCGGCTTCGAACAGGAAGCGTTTTTAGAGGCGAAAGGTGAAATTTCGATATGAAAGAGTTCCTGCGCGCCTTCAGCTCGGGCGTATTTGAAAAGGATCTTAGCGGCGAGCAAAAGGAGCTCGTGCGCAATCTCCTAAATATCGGCGCTATCAGCGCGCACAAAGGCAAGCTCTATCTAAACGACGGCTATGTTTTCGGCAGGCTCGACATCGCGCGCGACGGCACGGGCTATCTAAAAAGCTTCGACGATCGCTTCAAGGCAGATCTCATCATCGAAAACAGATATTTAAGCGGCGTGCATCTGGGCGATCTGATCCTAGCAAAAATTTTAAGCTCAAGAAAGTCCCGCCTGCACGCAAAAGTGCTGATGTGCGTCAAGCCCGCATTTTTAACGAGCGTGGTTTATACCAAAAGCTTCGGGCGCGAAATTTTAGGCGTGAACGTAAAAACCGGCCTCGCAAATCCGCTCAAAGCCACGCAAAAATCGCTAAAGCAGTTGCCTCCAAACACCCTTTTAAAGATCGATAATCTAACGAACGAAATTACCGAGGTGATCGGAAGCTTAGCCGATCCCTTCGTCGATGAGAAAATTTCTTTAGCGATCTACGATAAGAACGACGAATTTAACGAAGCGTGCAAGCAGCAAGCCGCGAGCTTCGGCAGCGAAGTGGACGAGGCGCTGTATCCGCAGCGCGTGGATTTGCAGCATCTGCCCTTTTGCACTATCGATCCCATCGACGCCAAAGACTTCGACGACGCGATCTATTTTGACGTAAAAGAGCGCACGCTTTACGTCGCGATCGCCGACGTGAGCGAATACGTAAGCGAATACTCGCCGATCGATAAGGAGGCGAAATTTCGCGGCTTTTCGATCTATTTCCCGCACAGATCCGTGCCGATGCTGCCGCGCGAGCTTAGCGAAAATATCTGCTCGCTAATGCCGAATCTTCCGAGACTAGCATTTGTTTTTAAAATCGCTTTGGATGAAAATTTAAACCCACAAAAGCAGGAGCTTTTCGAAGCGATTATAAGATCAAAACGCCGCTATAATTACGACGAGGTCGATGAAATTTTACGCACCCGCAAGGCGTGCGAGCCTGAAATTTTAAGCTGGCTCTTGCCGCTTAATGAAATTTGTGAGCGCCTGCGTCGCGCGAGGCTGAAGCGCGGATTTGATTTCCGCACCAAGGAGCTTCGCATCACGCTTGATAGGCACGGCCTGATAAATTCCACCCGCTTCGAGACCGACACTCCGTCGCACAAGCTGATCGAGGATTGTATGCTGCTAGCCAATAAAGGCGCCGCAGCGCGCATCGAGCGGGGCGTTTTTAGAAATCACGGCTCGGCGGAGCTTAAAAAAATTTACGCTCTGCTTGACGATCTGGCGCTATTCGGCATCGACGCGCCGTATCAGAGCAATCTTGCTAAAATGATCGGAGAAATCCAAGCACAAGCTGATACCATGGGTATCCGCGAAGAGGTCGATAAGCTCATCATCAAGGCTCAAAAGCGCGCCGAGTACGGATCCGAATCGCGCGGGCATTTCGGGCTCGGATTTGATAACTACACGCACTTTACAAGCCCGATTAGGCGCTATTCCGATCTCATTTTGCACCGCTTGCTAAAGGCGCAGATGAGGGGGGATGAAAAATTTTATAATTACCTGCTTTTAAACATCGACGCGACGTGCGCGCGGCTAAACGAGCTAGAGCGCGAGGCGGACAAGGTCGCGTTTGATTTTATGGACCGAAAATTTGCGCGCTGGGCCGCGGAAAATTTGGGCAAAAAATTCCGCTGCTACATCGACGAAAACGGAAATTCCGTCACCGCAAAGCTCGACGACAAGCTAAAGGGGGCTAAAATTTTAGTTTCAAATTTCGCCGGCGACATTTTAACTCCCGTGCTGGTGGAGCTTACGGACGCAAACATCGCTAGCGGAGTGATCTTAGGCAGGGTGGTAAAGAAAATCTGATGTATAGGAAAGAATTTGATGGGCTTATCGCAAGCGGCAGGGTGCCGAATTTCGTGCTTTTGCGCGGCGGAGACGATTTTTCAAACGAGCTTTACGCGCAGCGATTGAAGCAAATTTACGCCTCGGAAAATTTTTTGAGTTTGTATTTTTTGGAGTATGATTTTGAGCAGGCGCGAAGCTTCTTGGAGCCCTCGCTTTTTGGCGGCAGCAACACACTTCATATCAAAACCGCCTCGCTCATCAAAAAAGAGGAGCTGCGAAGGCTCATCGCGCTGTGCAAGGCGGACGCGAACAACCATCTGATCTATGAGCTAAACGATAGCGAAATTTCTATAAGCGCAGATTTTATCAAAGAATTTGAACGAAACGAGGTTAGATTTTTCAAACCATCGGGCGTAAACGAAGCCATAGCGCTGCTTGCGCAAAAATGCGAGATGTGCGGGCTTTTTGCAAACACCGCCGCGCTTAGTAGGATCTACGCCATACACAACGAAAGCCTGAGCCTAAGCGCGAGCGAGATAGAGAAATTTGCAAGTCTGGGGCTTGAGCTTAGCCTGCAAAACGTAAATTTGATGGTTTATGGCCTTAGCGAGGTGAGCTACGACGAGCTTTTTGATAAAATTTTCAGCCTTTGCGATTTTCGCGTAGATTTTTATAAAATGGCCCTGGGCGGTGGATACAACGAGATGGAGCTGATAAATTATTTCTACCGCTTGATTTATAGAATTTTTCGGCTGCACGCTTACGTGAAAATAAACGGTAGATTTGATTTTAAGGCGGTTTTAGGCTATCAACCGCCACCTTCCGTGGCCGCACAGATGCAGCGCTACGCCACCAGCTTTTCAACGCGGACGTTTTATAAAATTTTCGCTCACTTAAACGATTTGGAATTTGAACTCAAAAGCGAAAAGAACGTAGCGAAGGACGAGCTTTTGCTCGCGTCGTTTTTGAGGTTGCAGCGCATGCTGCTAAGTTCGCTCGGGCAAAAAGCAAATATTAAGTGAAATTTTAGTAATATCCCTTTGCATTTTTTGCAAAATCCTTGCCCGCAGACGCTGTTTGCGAGCTAAAATCCATAAGGAGAATTTATGAGAAACTACGAGGTTTTATTCATCGTTAAGCCCACGCTTACCGACGATGAAGTTAAAACAAAAGTCGATTTCGTCAAAGAAATCATAACCAAAAACGGCGGAGAGATCGCTTCCGTGATCGAAATGGGCGCTAGAAAGCTTGCCTATAAGATCGACAAATATGAGCGCGGAGTTTATTTCGTAATCTATTTTAAAGCCGAGCCGAGCTTGATCTCCGAACTTGTTAGAAATCTGCGCATCACCGAAGATATCATTAGATTTTTGACCGTCAAATATGAGACTAAGCGTGAAATTTCCGCTTGGGATAAGCTAAGTAAAGGTATCAAGCTAAGCCCTGTGAAAAAAGAGCGCGAGCCAAAAGCGCCGGTAGAGCCAAAAGAGCCTGAAGAAGCAGCCAAAGAGGGCGAATAAAGGATAAAATATGTTCAATAAAGTAGTTTTGGTAGGTAATTTGACCCGAGATATCGAGCTTAGATATCTGCAAACGGGTACCGCCGTAGGTAAAACCGGCATCGCCGTTACACGCAGATATAATAGCTCAAGCGGCGAGAAACGCGAAGAAACGTGCTTTATAGACATAGATTTTTTCGGTCGTACGGCCGAGATCGCAAATCAATACTTGCGAAAAGGCAGTAAAATTTTGATCGAAGGCCGCTTAAAGCTAGATCAGTGGCAGGATCAAAACGGACAGAACCGAAGTAAGCACTCCATTAGCGTAGATACGATGGAGATGCTAGGAAGCAATCAAGGTGGAAGCGGCGGCTATAATCAAGGCGGCAATTACGAGGGCGGCAATTATGGCGGAAGCTCCGGCGGCTACGGCGGAGGAAATTCTAGCTATGGCGGCGGCGGTAATTACGGCGGCGGAAATAGCTATGCTAATAGACAAAACTCAAATTCAAGAGGCGCAAAAAACGATTATAACGCGCCTAAACAAAAAGAGCAGAGTTACGAAAGCACGATTCCGGAAGTCGACGTCGATGCCGATAAATACGATGACGGCAACGACACGATCCCATTTTAATTAAGGAAAAATCATGGCAGATAAGAGAAAATATACTAGAAAGTATTGCAAATTTACGGAGGCAAAGATCGAATTTATCGATTATAAGGACACGGCGCTGCTAAAGCACTGCTTAAGCGAGCGCTTTAAGATTATGCCACGTCGCTTAACCGGCACCAGCAAAAAATACCAAGAGATGGTAGAAAAGGCTATCAAGCGCGCGCGCCAAGCAGCCCTTATACCTTACATCATCGATCGCAAAGACGTGGTCGTAAATCCATTCGAAAATCTTTAAATTTTAGCGGTACAAAGCCGCTAAAATTCCCCCTATTTTAAACTCTAAATTTTAAAATTTAAGCCCGCTCTTATATATATATATATAATTCCACCTATATTTTTTCAAAGGAGAAATTATGGCAGAGAATGAACATCCGGATCATTTAATGTGCCCATTTTGTGGCAAAGACGACATCAAATACGGTGCGGTCGTATGTAGCGGATGTCAGGCGGAGATCTCTTATCAAAGATCGTGGTTTATAGTTTTTTTAATTGGCATAGTGGCTTTTGCTTTAGGGTTATATAGTTTTATTAAATATGATTTTAGACTCATAAGTGTTTTTCTTATCTTTATTGGTGTAATTTTAGTTTTATATTCTTTGTTGGTACTATCAAAAGATCATAGCCCGGAATTTACGAGGACTATGAAGCACGTTAAGTAGCCCTTGCTAATCCTTAAATTGGCGGTTAAATTTCAAAACTCTTTGATTAAATTTAAAATCAGAGAGTTTTACCGCGAAAATATTTAAAGATAAATTATGAATTTTTCCTAGGCTTTCTTGCCGGTAGCGGTTTGGGTGAGGGGCTTGTAGCTATTATTTTAGTCTGTATGCTCGCATACGTGATAGGTGGTGGCTTCAATGCCGTTCTCGTTTTTATTCCGGGCTTTATAGTGTTTTGCGCTGAAAATGCATTTTAGAAGGCTTGACTTCTAGCGTAAATAATAGATTTGTTACCCTTGTCGTTCCGATCGCTGGAGCTTTAGTGCTAGCATACTTTACGGCTGATGCTGTTTATAAAAGTGAGCAGGCAAAAGATGCTGAGCGCGAAGTGCAGAAGCAACAAAATATGACGCAGCAAGATAAAGTCTATTATATCCAACGTAGTTTGATGTTCGGTGGCTACGGTGTGATGATTGATGGTAAATGGGGCAAAAAGACCATGCGAGCGGCGCAGAAATATTCGGGCTCGTCTGCAACCTCGATCGACGAACTTTATGAAGCCGTCAAGGCTAAAAAAGAGGGCGAAAGATAAAATTTAAATCGCAAGCAAAGTTCGTCTGGCTAAATTTTAAAATTTGTTAGTTTTTTTATATCTCTTATCGAGCGCGCTTTTAAATGCAACGTAGTGATTGTCAAAATTTCTTTAGGTTCGTTTGGAAGCTCAAATTTTAATATGATTTGAATGCTTTAAGGGTAGAAGGAAATCTGCTTGCATATGACGTCCAGAACTTAAATTTAGAGATTTTGCCTTAGAGGGTTTGGCGAATGACACTGTCGCCGAATGATTCTGGCTTAAATTTAATGGATTTCAGCTACAAGGCACAGCTAAATTTACGTTACTTTGTGTCTTTTCTAAAAGCATAATGCCTCAGCACTCGAGCGAGCAAAATTTTTATCTCACATCGCTACGCTTTGACCTGAAGTACGCGACACATTCTAAGTCACGAAAAACTAAAATTCTTATACCTCCGAAGCTCGCATCGTTTGTCAAAAAGCTCGCGCCTAAATCAAAATCATACCTCTTAAAACCGAGCTCGCTAGCGTTTTAAATTTTGGATTGTAAATGAGATAAATACCGAGGCGGCAATCTTTAGCGGATGAAATTTTATACGTAAAAAACCGAGGTTTGGATTTACTATGAAAGTTTAAATTTCTTATGCTCAAAGTGGTATTTTTTCTGCGAAATCGCGTTAAATTTAAGGCTATCTATCCTGGAAAAATTAACGGCGTATTCCTTTAGACAGGCAAGGATGAAAGAGAAGCGGTAATTGCCATTTTCGTAAAATATCTCGCTCGTTATTATTTCGCCTGCTGCCGCGCCGCATCTTTGATCCGAGCTCATAACGCATTTTAGTTCATAATATCCATTTTGCAAATCTTCGATGTAAAATTTCAAATGCAACTTTTCATTGATTTGCTTTTTGGGTAGCAATAGTGCATCGTTGAAGCTTATACCCGCAAAAATTCTTTCTAGCGTATGCATATTTTTATGCAGCCCTGCTAAATACTCCTCGTACCGCTGCTGCCTTAAGGCATATTCGCTATCTTTTATATTGCCCTTGATCCAATCTAAGTCAAAATATAGCACTTCAATCTCTTAGGTTTTAAATTTATCGCTGCCTGTTCGCTACAGCCCCAAGAAATTCTCATCGTTTTTGATCTTTTCGATGATGTCGAGCGTGGCGTAAAACTCGTCGTAGAAATATGGCATCTCGAGCTTGAAAAATTTAAAGCTTAGCCCCTCCAGCACCTTGAGCGAGTGTTTGTTTTTAAGTAAAAATATGAAAAACACCCCATCTTTTTCCAGCGCGTTGAGGTAGTTTATTTCGCTTATATTTGCGCGCAGGATCTCGGCGTCAAGAATGACGACGTCGGCTACGTAGATGAAGTCGTTTAGGTGCCTCTTTGCGCTCTCCCAGTTGGAATTTGGCATCACGTCGCAACCAAGCCCGCTCAAAAAATCTCGCAGCTCCTCAAAGATCGCGCGGTTTTTATGCGTGATGATGACGTTGTAGTCGTATTTTTTGGCGCTAAAGCTCTGCTGCGCGAAGCAGCTAAGCACCGCATCCATTTTGATAAATGTCCCTCGCTCGTCGGCTCCAATACTTGGATGCGAACCGAGTGCACGCAAATGGGTCTGCGCCGAAGTAAGATACTCATCATCCGTGCTAGCAGCGCTTTCTAGTGCACTTTTAAGCGCATAGGTACGCGGATCCTTTAGCTCGCGATCGATACCTACTCGCACGTCGAGCTTGATAGAGCTCATATTTGCTCTAAGTTCCTTACTGCTAAATTCCACGCTTACGCGGATTGGCTCAGCGATATTTTGCAGGAAAAACTCGCACGCGTCAAAGACCGCGCTAGTGAGATTTAGCACCTCGCCGCCGTAGATACGCGGTAGCTGCGGTGGGAAACTAAGATAGAGCGTGCTGTCGTATTTTGTGCACTCCTCAAATAAAATTTCGCTTTGAAATTTTAAAATTTTTAAAATATCGATCTGCGCGATATCCTCGCGTCTAGGCACGACGGAATTACTTTCTTTGGCTTTAGGCGCAGCGGAGAAAATTTTGCCGCTTACGGCGGGCTTTTTAGCAAAAAGTTTTCTTGCCACAAAGCCTGCCGTCGCAGTCAATATTGCTAGCGCGCCTAAAACTATGGCTTTCATAGCACAAGCATCCCATCGCCATAGGAGTAGAAGCGGTATCTTTGCTCCACTGCGATGCGGTAGAGCTCAAGCGTGCGCTCAAGGCCGATGAAGCTTGCTACGAGCATTATCAGCGTGGATTTGGGCAGGTGAAAGTTCGTAAGTAGAAAATTTTGTCTTATCGGCGGATTGCCCGGGTGCAAAAACAGCTCGCAGATCCCGCTGCTTTGCCCGTTGCGCGCAAAATTTTCGATCGTTCTCGTAACGGTCGTACCCACGCCTAAAATTTTTCGTTCGCTTTTTAGAATTTGCGCGGTCTGCGGCGGGATAGAGTAGAGCTCACCGTGCATCTTGTGCTCGCGCAGATCCGCTACTTCCACGGGCTTAAAGGTGCCCGCGCCCACATGCAGCGTGATGAAGTGGATCTCGTGATTTTTATGCAAATCCGCAATCATCTCGCTATCAAAATGCAAGCTCGCGGTGGGTGCGGCGACGGCGCCTTGCTCGCGCGCGAAGATGCTTTGATACCAGCTTTCGTCCTGCTTGGTATCGGTGCGCTTGATATACGGTGGCAGCGGCACATGGCCGATACGTTCGCAAATTTCAAAAACATCATGGGTGTTTAAAGCTTTACCGCCGTGCTCAAACTTCACGATGCGAAGCCCACCTTCCATAAGCTCACAGACGCGCGCATTAAGACCGCTTTGAAATTTTAATTCGCTGCCTACTTTGACGCTGCCGCGAATATAGACGCTAAATTTATCGCCCTCAAGCGGCGAGTTTAGCAGAAGCTCGATCTTACCGCCGCTGTTTTTATGGCCGAAAAGGCGCGCCTTAATCACCCGCGTGTCGTTAAAAATAATATCGCAAGGCGGCAGGGCATCCGCCAGATCGCCGAAGTGCGCGTGGGTGATCTGCTCTTTAGCGCGGTCGTAGATCAGTAGGCGCGCGCTTTGTTTGGGCATCAAGGGCGCGCTTGCGATGAGCTTGCTAGGAAGCTCGTAATCGTAGCTGCCAACTAAATTTAGATCCGCCATCTCACGCCTTCGCTACGTCCGTGGAATTTTCGCTTTCGTCATCCTCAGGCTTATACGGATTTATCATTTTGGCGATGAAGATTGAGAGCAGATAAAGCGCAATTAGCGGAGTTGCGAGCATAAACTGACTAAGCACGTCCGGCGGCGTCATCACCGCTGCAAAGATGAAAATAATGACGATTGCGTAGCGGAAAAAATCGCTTAGGCTTTTATTGGTTACAAGCCCGATTTTAGCGAGGAAAAATGTCACCACCGGAAGCTCGAAGCTGATGCCGAATGCGACGACGAGCTTAGCGAAAAAGCCTACATATTCGCCGATCGTAGGCATCGCAGTAAATTGCTTGGCGCCAAAATTTACCAAGAAATTAAATGCGACTGGGATTACGAAAAAATAGCAAAATGCCGCGCCTAAAAAGAACATAATGCTCGCGCCGCTAACGAAGGGGATGACGTATTTTTTCTCGTTGTCGTAAAGCCCAGGCGCTATGAAAAGCCACGCCTGCCAGAAAATTATCGGCATCGCTAGAAGCAGCGAGGTGAAAAACGATACCTTCATCGCGGTAAAAAACGTTTCGCCAAGCTGGGTAAAGATGATCTCACTGCCCTTAGGAAGCACGCGCACTAGCGGGCGGGTCATAAAGCCTAAAATATCTTCCCAAAAGCCGAAGCACGCGATAAAAAGGACGATGACGGACAGCACGCAGATCACTAGGCGCTTGCGAAGCTCGGCTAGATGGGGTTTTAGCTCTTCAAACATTAAATTTCTCTCTCATTATGATTTTTGTGTATCGTTATTTTGCATGGAATTTTGCATAGAATTTTGCGCATCGCCGTTTAAATTTGTATTCATATTTTGCGTGCCGTTTTTTGCTTCACTGCTTGCATTGGTATTTTGTGCGGAATTTCCCGCGTCGCTGCCTGTGCTCGGCATGGAATTTTCGCCTTCGTTTTCGAAGCTAGAATTTTTGCCCTTGTCTCCGGCGCTAGAATTTGTTGCGCTGCCGGCGGAGCCTTGCGTAGAGTTTGCGGCGCGGGCAGAGCTTTGCGCGGAATTTTCGCCGCTCGAATTTGCTTTTAAATTTACCGTCTCGCTCTGTTTTTGTGCCGAGATTTTCGCGGAGTTTAACGCGTCTTTGGCGGCGTCCGAGCTAAGCGTTTCTTTAAGAGAGCTTTCCGCGTCTTTTAGCCCCGCATTTAGCGTCTCTTTGACCGAGTCGATACCGCCTTTTATCTCGTCGAGCTCCTCAAACGTGAGCTTTTTGCGCACGCCCTCGCTTGCTTGTGTGATACTCTCTTTATATTTTTTGGCGTCCTCTTTGAGCTCGGCTATGCGAAGCTCCTGATCGAAGCTCGATTTTGCGTCGTTGATGGTTTTTTTGATGACTTTGAAGTATTTAGCTAGCTCGACCAGCACTTTTGGAAGCTTTTCGGGCCCCAGCACGATTATCGCGATGATTAAAATGACCGTAATTTCAGGCATACTGATACCAAACATAAAATTTCCTAACGTAAAAAGTGGCGTATTTTAACTAAAATTTCATTAATCTTAAATTTAGCGCCCGCGGCGGCTTTCTTGCGTGATAAAAAGCGCAATCTCGTCGGCGAGCAAAAAGTTGGGATTATAAAATTTACCCTCGGCAAATTTCAGCTTTTTTTCGCGCACGAGCAGCTGCGCGTTGCTTAGCTCCGTAGCGTTTAAAATTTGCGCTTCAAGCCCCAAAACGCAGCGCAGCCCGAGAAATATGCGCTCAAGCTTTTTATCCTGCGCGCTTAGAACTTCGCGCTGTTTTTGTAGCGGATCTACAATGTAATCTCGCAAATTTTTAGGCGAGCTAAGGCGCACCTGCCCGCTAGTTCCGACCGCAAATGCCCCAAATCCCGCGTAATCCTCGCCGCGCCAGTAGGAGAGATTGTGCTTACAGCGCAGTCCGCGCGCGGCAAAATTTGAAATTTCATACTGGCTAAAGCCGCTATCTGCCGCAAGAGCAAAGAGAAATTTAGCTAGAGCCGCGCTTTCCCTTTTGAAGCTTTCGCGCCCGAAAAATGGCGTGTTTTCCTCAAGGCTTAGCGCATAGGCGCTTAGATGTGGCACTTCGCAGCGCGCAAGCTCAGCCATTTCAAATTTTAAATTCCTTTTATAGTCAAATTTGCTCGCATAGATTAGATCCAAATTTATATTATAAAAGCCCGCTGCTTTGGCATTTTGCACCGCCAGAAAAATCTGCGCCGCACTGTGCGCGCGACCGAGTAACTTTAGCTTGGCGTCGTTGAAGCTCTGCGCGCCGAAGCTGATGCGATTTACGCCGAGACCGCGCATCGCCCCAAGCCAAGCGGGGCTAGCGGAGTTTGGGTTGGCTTCAGAACTGATTTCGGCTTTGGCGGCAAAACGCGGCGCGAGCAGCGCAAAAATTTCGTCGTAAAGCCCCGCATCCACGGCACTTGGCGTGCCTCCGCCGATAAAAAGCGTAGAGATTTGCGCATGCGGATTTTTCGTCAAAAAGTCGCGTACCTCAAGCTCTAGCGCGCGAAAGTAGCTTTTTGCGAGGCTAAATTTGTCGCTAAAAGAGCCAAAGGCGCAATACGGGCATTTGGAGGTGCAAAACGGCACGTGGATGTAGATGTGCAAGGGCGGTCCTATGGGCTAAATTTACGTCGCAAAATTTAGCGAATTAATTTGAAAATTTATATAAATTTTAAGCCTCTTAACGCAAATTTTAATATTTTTAGGTAGAATTTTGAGAAATTTTTTGTGAGAAAACGAGATGGAAAAAGAGAAAAATTACAGACCGAATGTCGCTGCAATCGTACTTTCGCCCTCGTATCCGTTTAATTGCGAAATTTTAATCGCGCAACGAAGCGACATCAAAGGCGCTTGGCAGTTTCCTCAAGGTGGTATCGACGATGGTGAGACGCCTAAGATGGCGATCCGCAGAGAGCTAGGTGAGGAGATCGGAACAAGCAAAGTCGATATCATCGCTGAGTGCCCGAAGTGGCTTAGCTACGACTTTCCCGATGGGGTAGCTCAAAAGATGCGCCCATACGACGGGCAAATTCAAAGGTATTTTTTGGTGAGATTGCGAAGCTTAGCCGATATAAACATCAATACCAAACTTCCGGAGTTCGACGCATTTAAATTCGTAGGCGCGAATGAGGTTTTAAGGCACGTAAATCACTTCAAAAAGCCGATTTACGCGACGGTTTTAAAATATTTTAAGGAGGAGGGTTACATTTAATGCTGATCGTTCAAAAATACGGCGGTACGAGCGTCGGTACGCTAGAGCGGATCGAGGCGGTCGCGCAGCGCGTGATAAAGACTAAAAACGAAGGACACGATGTCGCGGTAATCGTATCTGCGATGAGCGGCGTTACCAATCAGCTCATCGAGCAGGCGGAATTTTTTACTAAAACTCCCGTAGGCAGAGAGATGGATGTGCTGCTAAGCTCGGGCGAGCGCGTCACGAGCGCACTTTTAGCTATCGCGCTAAATGCTAAGGGCTATGCTGCGATCGCATTTAGCGGGCGAGGCGCAGGCATCGTGACGGATAATTTTCACACCAAAGCTCGCATAGTCTCGATCGATCCAAAAAGTATGCAAGAGGCGTTAAAGCAGGGCAAAATCGTCGTCGTCGCGGGCTTTCAAGGTATCAGCACCGCGGGCGAAGTAACTACGCTCGGGCGAGGCGGAAGCGATCTTAGCGCAGTCGCCGTCGCAGGAGCACTGAATGCCGATCTGTGCGAAATTTACACCGACGTAGACGGCGTATATACGACCGATCCGCGCATCGAGCCCAAAGCCAAGAAGCTTGATCGCATCAGCTACGACGAGATGCTTGAGCTTGCGAGCTTGGGGGCGAAGGTTTTGCAAAATCGAAGCGTTGAGCTTGCGAAGAAATTAAACGTAAATTTGGTGACGCGAAGCAGTTTTAACGATCATGAAGGAACACTCATAACAGGAGAAGAAAAGATGGAAGATGCGGTAATTAGCGGCATTGCACTGGATAAAAATCAAGCAAGAATCACGATTAGAAACGTAGAGGATCGCCCCGGCGTCGCGGCTGAAATTTTCTCCGCGCTTGCGAGCAAGGAGATCAATGTCGATATGATCGTGCAAAATATCGGACGAAACGGCGAGACGAATTTAGGCTTTACCGTGCCGCAAAACGAGCTGCAGACTGCTTATGCGGTAATGAAAGAGGTAAATCCAAATCCGAATTCCATCATCGAATCGGATGCCGATATCGTAAAGGTTTCTTTAGTCGGCGTTGGTATGAAAAGCCACAGCGGTATAGCCAGCAAGGCGTTTAAGACGCTCGCGGACGAAGGGATAAATATCCAGATGATCTCCACGAGCGAGATTAAAATTTCGATGATCGTAGAGGCCAAATACGGCGAGCTTGCCGTGCGCGCGCTGCATAAAGCCTACGATTTGGATAAATAATGCAGGATCTGCACACTTGGAGCGTCACGGCGATGCGCTCCGAGCCCGGACTTGAGTGGCTCGAGAATCGCAAGGAGGACTGGACTCCGCTTTTAGCATCAAAGCTCAAATTTCTCCACGACGGCTTTGCTTTCATCGTCATCTGCGATGATGAGCGAAGCTGGTTTAGCGAATACATCATAAAAAAGATCAACTCATCGACCAACTCTCGCCCGCTGCTGCCGTTTTTTTCGCTGCGTTCGCTCTACCGCGGCGGCGTAAATAGCCTGGAGGACGCGCTGCTGCTAAACGATATGCTAAGCCTCGCGTTTGCCAACGGCTTTATATATTTTTACATCGGTAACGGCAACCATCCGCTAGCCAAAATCGCCAAAAGCCACGAGGACAGCTATCTGTGGCTCATCGACGAGAGGCTGCAAAACAGCTTTTACATGAGCGAGAGTGATCCTAGCCTGGATCTAAAACTTATCCAGCTTTTTAAAATTTTAGATAAAAGCATCGACGCCGTGCTTTTTGACGAAGTGGTGCTTTGAAAATCATAAATCAGATCGTTTTAACGGGCGATTATGAGGGCTTTAAAGATAAAATTTTAGCCGAAATTCCGCGCAAAAATTTAAGGTTTTTCGAAAGCGTCGAGCTTAAGATCGACGAGGCGCGAAAGATCATAGACGAAGCCTATGTCGCCGAGCGCGAGGATAAGATCATCGTCATCGCCGCTACGAAATTCGGCGAGGAGGCGCAAAACGCTCTGCTTAAAATTTTAGAGGAGCCGCCTAAAAACACGGTGTTTTTCCTGATCACCCCCTTCATCAACGCCCTGCTGCCCACCATCCGCTCGCGCCTGATCGTGCAAAACCTCTGCGTGCGAAAGCCCAGATACCGCACCGGGCTAAACTTAACCAGGCTCAGCCTAAAGGAAGCGGTGGAGTTTATCGACGCGCAGATTGCGCTGGAGCGTAAGGGCGAGCTGGATAAAACGGCGCTAAAAGCACTCATCGGCGAGATCGCGCTAGAGTGCTTCGAAGCGGGCGTCAGGCTAAGCGGCGATGAGCTGCAGCGGATTGACCGCTTGAGTTATCTTGCCGAGCATAACGCCAAAGCTCATGCCGTGCTTACTCCGTTACTGTTGATGATCGAGGAGAAAAAAGATGAAAATTTATAAAATTTCAAACGATGCCGACTTTGCGCTGATTTGCGAGCGCATCGGCGTGCGAAATGCAGGACGGGCGATAATGCAGAAAAAATCGCGCCTAAACTTTTTCTATCTAAAAAATTTGCGAGCGCCCGCGGCGAATATTTTAAAGCAAGATGCCCTTAGTATCGGCGCCGAGCTTGCGTGCAACGAAGGAGTGATCCTAGGGCGCGACGATACGGATGCGGTTTTGATCGCAAATGACCGTCAGATCGAAGTTTTGGTGCAAAAAGAAGCACTGCAGGATTTCGGGCTAAAAGAGCTCGCGAAATTTCTAAGCGAGAAATTTGCTAAGCCGCAAAGCTGCGAAATAATGGGCGTAGTAAACATCAACTCCGATAGCTTCAACCCCGCAAGCCGCGCGGCAAGCTTAAAAGAGGCGACCAATAAGATCGAAAAGATGATCGAGCAGGGCGCCGCTATCATCGACATCGGCGGCGTGAGCTCACGCCCGGGCAGCCAGTACTGCGGCAGGGATGAGGAGTTTGCGCGCATAAAGGACGTGCTGAGCGAAATTTATCGCCTGCGTCTGCACGAAAGGGCAAAATTTAGCCTCGACAGCTTTGATGAGTATTGTTTGGAATTTGCGCTAGATCGGGGCTTTAGCATCATCAACGACATCAGCGCAAACCTCGCTCTTGCTCCGCTTGCGCTTCGCTACGACGCCGCTTACGTGCTGATGCATATGCAGGGAAATCCGCAAAATATGCAGCTTGCGCCAAAATATGACGATCTGATGGGCGAGATCGATGAATTTTTTGCGCAGAATTTGCAGCAGCTGCGAAGCGCGGGGCTTAAAAAGATCATCCTTGACGTGGGCATCGGCTTTGGCAAGACCGCCGAGCAAAATTTGGTGCTGATTAAAAATTTGCAGCATTTCTTGCACTTCGGCTGCCCGCTGCTCGTGGGCGCGAGCAGAAAGAGCGTTATCGATTTTTACAGCCCCTCTGCGGTCGCGGACAGGCTCGCAGGCTCGCTGTATCTGCATCAGATCGCCGCTTTAAACGGTGCCGCGATCATCCGCACGCACGATGTTTTCGAACACGCTCAAATGCTAAATCTAATGCGCGCGATGGACGCCGCTGCGGTAAAATTTTAGAATTTTGCGGAATTTTCACGAAATTCCATATTTTTAACGAGATTTTTGTAAATTTGCCTTATGCGGAATTCTAAAATTCCTTAAGGAAATATTTTAATTCTTTTAAAATTTTGCGAAAGAGCTTTTGTGGAATTTTATCCGCATTTTATTTTGCGTCTAAGCTTTCGTGCGCTTGCTCGTCGAAACTTATAAAAATTTATAAAATTTCGCTCGATTTATGAGGCGCGTCAAAACAGCGAAGTAAAGAGGGATAAATTTTAGCGACGATTGCACGGATTATTTGCTGCGCGAGCCGAGTTATTTCATTTTTGGGCGAAACGAGCGCTTTATGTCAAAGCCCTTGCTAGCGATTTTTATATCATTTGGTATCGTGCCTGCCGGAGCGGAGGCGTCCTTTTTGGCGGATAAAAACTCGACTAAGCTTTGCCAGACGAAATCGGCGTCCAGATAAAACCACATCGCGTTAAGCTGTGGATTTATCGCTGCGGTGTGAATGTTCTGTGTGAGCTTAAAAAATACGATTGGGGCGCTCAAAATTTCATCTTTGCTTATAATTTTATCGTCACGAACAATATTTTTTAGCGTTGTTTTGCGGTCGCCCTCTAGCGCCACGAGCTGTAGAATCTCCTCGCGCGTAGCCTGCTCGCCGACCTTGCCTAGCCACGAGACGATATGGGCGCGAAATCCATCGCTAAAGCTCAAAGTTCTGTCCTTCTGATACTGCCTTCTTAGCTCCGTCTCGTCAAACTCTAGGCTCGTGTAAATTTGACCCTGAGAGGCGAAAATATGGACTAAATTTTTACCGATGAAAATCACGGAGTGAAGCAGGCGCGGCAGTTTATTTACGTCCGTTTTGCTCCAGTTTATAAATTTACCGCCGATAAAGCGGTACCCGCTAAGCTTCCTTTCAAAGACCTTTTTATCGCCCTCGTCAAGCCTCCATAGCTCGTCAGCACCGACTAGAGTAGAGTTTCTGCGGTCATAGACCAAAGTCTCGTCAAGTCCGTATTTTGACACCATAAAATCGTAATTATCTTTAAATTTAGAGATAATTTTCATGTTTGTTTCCTAAAATTTTATCTTCCCTAAGTTTCTTAATCGGTGCGCTTTGCACTGAAACCGAAGCAAAATTTTATCGCTGCAAATTTACGCTGTGAACCTCGCAAATTTTACCCAGATTTGCTGCTAAATTACCAAAATTTATATTGCAAGCTCACGGCTCGCTCAATTTTCCGCGTGTCGGCAAAATAGCAAAACCGCACGAAAAGCGTGCGACGCGATAAATTTTAAATTTATTTTGCGAGGCGGAGCGGAGGGCAAATTTTACCGCCCGCACCTATCTTAGTGTGTTTAAAAAGTGCGCGGGCCGCTACCGCCTAAAGTCGTAAATTTCGATAGCGGTAAAAATCGAAGCCCCCTACCGCTTAAAGTCGTGGATTTGTATATTCGCGCCATATTTTTTGCAAAGCTCGCTTACTTTTTCTTTTAGCCTTTCTTCGTCATAGCAGATGAGATCGATGTATGCGTGCCTCTGCCCGGTTGCGCCGCCGATTATCTCCAGAAACGAGCCGCAGCCTTCCAGCTCCTCGTCCTCGATCTTGTTTCGCAGATCAAAGCCCGCCTGCACGTCGCCGCCGCTACCGATGCTAAGAAAGCAAAATTTTATGCCAAGCTCGAAGGCTTCATTGTAGATGTCGCGCTTGCCGCCTAGGTACTCGCCTATGAGATTTCGCAGGCAGGTTGTGCCCACGACCACATCCTCGCGCACCTCGCTGCCGCGCGGCTCCATCTCGTAGCTGAAAAAATTCTTTAGCGGTTCGCGCGCGGCTTTTTCGCCGAATTTCTCATCGATCAGATCGGCGAATTCGCTTAGCGGCACGCCGTTTTCCTGCGGCGCACCTAGCACTTCAAGCATGCCCAAAGTGTTAATGACCGTCGTCTCGCCGATGATGTTATCAAGCAGAATGAAACTTAGATTGCCCGCTTTGCCCTCATCCTGCGCGAGCAGAGCCGCTAGGTTTTCGTTGTAAATTTTAATATCCACGTCGCTTTCGTTAAACTGCGCGTAGATCATCGACTCCTCGGCGCTTACGCGCGTATCGTACATCTCAAGTCCGCCGATACCTCGCGGCGCACGCGGCTTTCCGAGCGTGCAGCGCATTTTGGATTCGAGCTGCTTAGGCATAGCGTTTTTGATGAAGCTTAGCCAAAATAATCGGTGCCTCATACCCTCTGGGGTTAGCACTAGATCGAGCTTATCACCCGCGAGCCCCATCATAAAATAGGGCTCGGCAAGGCAGATGCGAAGCTTCTCGTCAGTCTTTTGCATCGCCTTTTCAAACTCTTCCGCCGCCAGATCGGCCTTGATCTCATCTATCACGCCGCTAAATTCCGCCCAAAATTTATCCACTCTGCCCGCGAACGTGCTCGGCTCCTGCGCTTTCTCAGCCTTTTTGCTCAAACCGAATAGCCCCATTTTTTCTCCTTAAATCAAATTTTGCTTGCATTATAGCTAATTAATTTGCCTCACGTGCACTGAAAGCAACCGCCCAAAATCTCGCATTTCTCGCAAATTTGCACATATATGACCCCCTCGCCCTGCACCAGCTCGCCGAATGGGATCTGCGCTAGATGCTTCATCGTCCCGCCGCAGCTAGGGCAGCTCAGATACGCGGCGTCCTGCACCCACTGCGGATAGCCTCCCACGGTCACGTCAAGCTCGCTAAAGCAGCCGTAAAATGGCGAAACTTCGCCGCCTAGCTTAAATTTCATACCGCTCAGCCGCGTCATATCCTGCTGCGAAAAGTAGCTCTTCTCCATCCCTTCGCCCTCGCAGCGCATCTGCGGCTCGCCGTCCGCGCCGCATTTGCAAAAATACATTACCGAGCCGACGCAGGTCGGGCAGCAGCGAAAGATCGCGTCGTGCTTTAAATTAAGAAATGCAAGCCGCGGCTCATCGGCCTTAAGGCGGAGCATATCAAGCATCTCGCAGCCGCAAAACTCGCACCTTTGCCCCGTAGGCCTGCCGATACGTACGGGCTCATCCGCGTTTTGGTTTGTGCCTTCGCAGTGGGTGTCCTTTGCATTTTCGCTTAAATTTAAACCGCTGCCAGCGTCTTTTTGCGCGTCTGATTTGAAATTTACGCGCTCGTTCCGCAAGCTCGCGTTTTCGTCCATGCTCGTGTGAGTACTCTGCGCGCCCGCGTGTAAATTTGAAGTTTTGCTCGCGTCTTTTTGCGCGTTTTGTTCGTAATTTTCGCCGCCCGCGCCGCCTTTGAAATTTAAAATTTCACTCATGCCGCTCGCGTTTTTGCTTCGCGCGCCGACGTCGTCGCCTCCACGCCCGCTAGGGCAGCCGCCGTTTTTCTCCGCGCCATCTCTTACGCGCACTGCTGTGAGGCATTTATTAAAGACGAGCGATCTGCGCTAGCCCATCCGATCAAAGCTCCAGCCGCCGATTTGCGCGTAAACTTCGGTGCCTGCGTAGAGCTTTTGGCGCCACGGCCTTGGGTTTTGATACAGCTCGTAAAAAAGCCGCGTCGTCTGCTCGTCACCCTGCCACGCAAGCGCGCAGAGTAGGTCGTTTAGAGTGTTTTTGGCATTGTCTTGTAGCGAGTCTAGTTTTGCTATGAGCGCATCTCTCATGTCCTTGGGCGCGCCGAAGTAAAGCTCCGGCGGGCAGTAGATCTCCGCGGCAGCAGCGGCTCGCGCGATCCTTGGATCGTGTATGTCACGCAGGCTAAAAAGCGCCCAAAAATCGTTGTAAATCTCATCCCATTTTTCGATCTCATCAATTCGGTCCGCGATTTTTAGGATCATCGCCTCCACTTCGTCCGCGCTTAAATTTAAAATCTCCTCCCGCCTCTGCCTTTGGCTGCATGAGTGGCAGATGCCGTCGAAATAGATCGTGTTTTCGCCGTATTTTGGGCATAGATGGGCTTTGCTTTGCATTTTATCTCCTTAAATTTGGATTTAAATTTCGTCAAATTTTAGCTAAATTTTACTGTTTTATGGCGATCAAGCGCGGTTTAGAATTTAATGTCGCATTGAACGAGAGGCTTTATAATACACCTAAAATGCGTTATTTACAAATGGAATTCAAGCTGAAAGAGATGTGAATTTTAAATTACAATAGAAGTAGGGTGGGTTTGCGAGATCAAGCGGAATTTATCTTCGAAAAGACAAATTCCACTTTTGTGCGCTTAGGCACAAATCACTTTTCAATGTGATGTTTGACCAGATACTCGATGATATTTACCGCATTATCGATGCCGCAATACGACGTGTCGATGCAGATATTGTAGTTTGCGGACGCGCCCCAGACTTGGTTGGTGTAGTATTGATGAAAGCTCATCCTGCCTGCGTCGCTGTTTTCCATATACTCTCGCGCGTCGGTATGACCCTCTTTTTCTAATCTGGCAAGCTTAAACTCATCGCTCGCGCGTAAAAATACCGTCAGCAGATCCGGATGTCCGCGCAAGAAAAACCCCGCGCAGCGTCCAAGCACTATAACGTTGCCGCCCGAGACGATCTTTTCGTAGATTGCTACGATGCGATCACGTTTTTGCTCATTGGCTAGCTCGTTGTGCGATATTGCCTGAAGTAGCGTATTTACGGGCATTTCGTTGTAGAACTCATACATCTGCTCGAAGCAGCCAAGCTCGTCTGCTTTGCGGAGCAGATCCGCCTTGGCTAGATAGGTGTAGCCTAAGCGTTCGGCTAGTTTGCGCGCGGTTTCGCGTCCGCCTGCGCCCGTTTGTCTAGCGATCGAGATTATCATATTTTCTCCTTAGATGAAATGTGCAAAAATACCGGCACCGATGACGGTAAGAAGTCCCGTAACTGCCATCGCTAAAGACGCCATTGCGCCCTCTACGTCACCGATCTCAAGAGCGCGCGCCGTTCCCATCGCGTGGCTCGCGCAGCCTAGGGCGATACCTTTTGCCATCGCCTTTTTGATGCCAAAAATTTTAAGTAGTGCCTCGCCAAATACGCTACCGATGATGCCCGTAGCGATGATGCAGGCCACCGTTAGTGTCACGATGCCGCCTAAGCTTTCGCTGATACCCATACCGATTGGCGCCGTGACGGATTTCGGTAGTAGCGTGACATACATTGTGTGATTTAGCCCAAATATCACCGACATCGCGTAGATGCTGCCTAGCCCTGCGATCATACCCGAAATCAGTCCTGCAAAAATAGCTAAAAAATTACTTCGCAAAAGCGCTAGCTGCTCGTATAGCGGCACAGCTAGACAGACGGTAATCGGCGTTAAGAAAAAGCTAATGTGCGAGGCGCTAGCGTTAAATTTCTCGTATGGAATTTTAAAGAGTAAAAGCACGCAGACGGTAAGCACGATACCGATTAGAAGCGGATTGAAAATCGTTAACTTAAAGCGCTTTTTTAGATAAAGCCCCAGCTCAAACGAGCCTAGGCACAAAAACACGCCGAAAAAAGCGGAGTTCATTAAAATTTCTCTCATTTTTTGTCGTCTCCGGATAAAATTTCGCGCTCCAGTTTCGCATCCACGCCCTTTGTATTCACGCCGTCTTGTTCGTGCGCGGCTGCGTAGAGTCTACGCTTAACGCGGGCGAGGGCGATTTTATAAAAGATCTGCGTTACCGCGCCGCTTGCACCGATGACTACTACCGTAGAGACTGCTGTAATCGCGATGATTGCGAAAAGATGCTGGCGTAGCGCATCGCCTGCGATGATGATCGCAGCGCCCGCCGGGATGAAGATCACCGGCATAATCTGCATAAAAAACGACACGGTTTCTCTGATCTGCGATACTTTGATGAGTTTGAAGATCAGGGCTAAAAGCATAATGACTAGCCCGTAGATGCTAGCGGGGATCGGCACAGGCACGAGCGCCGCCAAAATCTCCGCAACAAAAGATATTCCTAAAATCACACTAAATTGGATTAAGTAGTTCAAAGCTTACCTCGGATTAAAATTTAGCGCTAAATTTAGCACTTTGCAGTTAAAATAGATATTAATCTTGCGGATTTTGGGCGAAATTTTGCGGCAAAATTTACTTAAGCAAGCTCTGTAGCTAGGCTTTAGGTAGAATTTTGAGATTTATCGTAGCGCTAAATTTAACTTTACGGCACGGATAAAATCCGGCGATGACTATTCAATCAAGCGTCTCGCCTAGCTCTATTTTGACGCCGAGCACCCTGCAGACTAGATCAAAAATTTCAATATCGACGTTGGGCGCGTATTCGTCCAAAACCGTGTAAACTTCGGCGCGCATATCTTCGTCGTGGCCCGGGTGCGAGCGCGAATACAGCTCGTCCGTGCGGCGCACGAGCGCGAGATTGTCGATATCTCGCTCGCGCATCGCCTGCTTGAGCCGCTTTGAAATTTGCCATTTAAAATTTTGCATTTTCCATCCTTTAAATTTGCGCGATACTAGCCAAAAGGGCTTTAAAATTTAATTTCTTAAATCCGGCGACGCGTTTCGGCGCGATCAGCGAGCCTGCGTCGCTCGGTCCTACGCTTGCAGTTTAGATCAAGGCTTTACCGGCTAAATAGAAGATTATCTTTGCGTAAATAGCGCTAAATCTCGCAAAGCCAATGGGATTACTTCGCCGTGCGAAGCGCCTTCGTAGAGCCTAAACTCGCAAGAAAGCCCCTTTGTTTTTAAAATTTCAGCTAGATCGGCTACTTTTAAAATTCCCGCTTTATCGGTTTTCCCTTTACGCATTTCACTCGAGCCGGCAACGAGCATTATAAATTTCGCTTTTAAATTTGATCTAAGCTTTCCCTCGTCTAGGGCATCTCTGATCAGTTGTGATTCATCCCACCATAACGAAGGCGAGGCGATAAAAAACTCGTCGAAAATCCCATCGTCGCGCAGCAAAGCATAAATCCCGAATAGCCCGCCGAACGAATGTCCGAAGTAAATTTTATCGCTTTTTGCCGTAGAGTATTTTTTCTCCACGAGCGGAAATAATTCATCTTTTACGAAATCGTAAAATTCTCCCGCGCCGCCGCCGTTTGCATATTCTTCGCCGCTCGCCGCGGGCGTTAAATCTCTCGTGCGACGCTTAGTATCATACGCTAGCGGGCTGTCGTATCCGATGCCTACTATAAGGACGGTTTTATTTAATTTAGGCCCGGTTTCGGCATTTTCTTTCGCGCTATTTAAACCTGCGTAAATTTGCGCATACGAGTTTAAAAACATAGCAACTTGCGCGTTCGCATCAACCATAAAAACTACCCTATCGTAGCGAGCGACATTTTTTTGGCGAGCTATAAAAATTTTATATTTTTCGCCACTCTTGCTTTTTAGAATAAAATCGCTCACGTTAAACATTTCGAGCGCAGCCCCACTTACCCGCTCAATCTTTTGCGGCGGTTTTGCCCCCAGATCGCAAGCGAATAAGCACACTAAAAAGAGCGCGTCAAATACCGCGAGAAAGCTCTTTAGGCTTACCATTTAGCGTTTACCTTAAACCAAAACCTTCTGCCCTCCTCGGGATACCAATAGTAATTGCCGTCGTCCGCAAGACCCTCGTCGTATCGGATGTTATCAAAGACATTGTAGGCGGTTAAATTTAGGCTCAGATTATCGTTTAAATCGTATTGTGCGCCCAAATCCGTAGTAAAAAGCTTTTTGTCGTTTTTGCTGACTCTATTGCCCGGACCGAATTGTATGCTTGTAAGCTCGCTTTCGTAATTAAGGCCGATAAAGGTAGAAAGCGGAGCGATCGGCCTATAGCTAAGCGTCGCATGTGCGGCATGCTTCGGAGTAGCGGTCAGGGATTTGCCATCTAGCCTACTAAGATTGGTTTGGCTAAATTTAACGGCGCCGTTTGGCGTATAGATCGTAGGATCCCCGGTTTCGATCTCGGAGTGGCTATAGGTGTAGTTTGCCTTGAAATTTAACCTCTTAGTAATATCGTAATCGCCACTCAGCTCAACGCCATAAACCTCGGCTCCTTCTATATTAAAATACGTTCCCCAACCCGGGCAATTAACGCTCGGCGCGCCGGCGCAGCCTCCGTAGGCGGGAATCCTATTGATATTGCTGCCATCGGTATCTAAAATTTTATCTTTGAAGTCGTTTTTAAATAGCGTGATATTGCCGCGCAGATTGTCTGCATTGTCGTAATAAAGCCCGATCTCGTAGGTCGTGCTTTTCTCGGGCTTTAAATCCTTGTTACCGAAATCTATAATCCTCCAGCCGCCCTGAATCGTGCCTACTTCAGGCGAAATTTGATTGACGTTGGGAGTTTTATAACCGGTTGCGACGCCGCCTTTGATCGTCCAAGTGTCGCCTATATTAAACGTCGCGTAGGCTCTAGGAGAAAAGTGGTTGCCGAAGTATTCGTTGTGCGTGAGCCTGCCGCCGAGCGTTAAAAATAGCGTATTTTCCAAAATTTCGATCTCATCCTCTAAAAATCCCGCATGCTCGTTCATAGAAAATCGCTGCGGAGAGCGTAAATTTTGCCTATTCGCGTTCGAAACGATGAAAGTCGTTTGCACATCCTGTTTGCTAAAATCGTAACCGAAGGTAAGCGTATTTATACCGAGATAAGTCGTAAATTTGGAATTAAAATTTCTATTTTTTACGATTGCGGGAGAAAGGCTATCAAAAATGCTCGTACGGCGAGTCTTATCCCAAAAATAACTTATATCAGCACTTAAGCTCTCAAACTCACCCAAATATCCGACGCCGTGATTTTCTCTTTTATATTTATAGTGATTTAATCCACGCGCGTTGGGATAAACGGCGGTTTTACCAAGAGTCCTTGAATAATCATGATTTTGTCTTCCGGTTTGAAAGTAAAATTTATTATTTTCATCGGGCGTTAGCCAAAGTTTGGCGTTAGAATCCGATTTATCACTCTTCTGATAGCCTCCCTTATAGCCATCCTCGTCGCGCAGCTTTTTATATCCCCACAGCTGAAGTGCCGCATACTGCCCGAAGGGAATATTGACGTAGGCTTCGCCCATCTTGCCGTTTCCGATACCCTCGTGATCTTGGATAGTTGTAGATATAGCAGCACTTCCGCTAAATTTAGAAAAATTCTTTTTTGTAATGATATTTATCACGCCGCCTACTGCATCGCTCCCGTAAAGCGAGCTCATCGGCCCTCTAATCACCTCGATACGCTCTATCGCTCCTGCGGGCGGGATAAAATTCGAGTTCATATCGCCCGCTCCGCCTTTTGGGTTCGCCGCCGCGGAACTTACACGTTTGCCGTCGATAAGCACAAGGGTTTGGGAGCTTTCCATTCCTCTGATGGATATCCCGCTTGCCGGGCCGTCATCGCCTGCAATAACGCTGACACCCGGCATTTTATTCGCAATATCGTGTAGCGAAGTGAATCTGCCGCTTGATATCTCTTTATTATCCAAGGTGGAGATGGAGGCCGGCGCCTGCCTGATATCTTGGCGAAAGCCGCTCGCGCTTACTACGATTTCGCCAAGATTCGTGCTATTCGCGTCACTGCTTAGGAGTAAGCCTTCGACGCCGCATAAAATCGAAACGCTCGCGCATATCGATAATGCGATAAATTTCGCCTTTTTAAAATACATATCTTTTTGCATTTTTGTTCCTCTATTTTGAAATTTAATCGCGGATTATAACTCAAAGCGGATAAATTTAATATTAATTATTAAAGTATTTTTATAGAATTAAATTTGACTAATAATTCCCCATTCCATCGATATTTTTATAAAAATTATTTTAAATAAAGTACAACATATAATCAAGAAATTGCTGTAAATAAGTAAAATTTTATAACGCCCAGTCTTAATTATCAAATCGTTTTGAAAAAATTTTGCACAGTTTTTGATTTTATCTGCTCTAAGAATCATTTTCGCTTTTGTGGACGTGTATATTTTAAACCATCGAAGGCATTACAGGTGGCAAGGCAAAAATGGATTTTACTCTATTGATTTCGTGCATCCTGCGCTTGGAATAATTATAGACTAGCATGGGATTAATATGCGACGTTTTTTAACACAGTAGCTTCGTATGAATAAATTTATCTTACTAAGGGGCATAATCGCTTCGGCGCAATTTAAAATTTTGAGTAGTTTATATAGGCGGATTTAAATTTAAACTAGATTTATCAGCACCATATCAACGACTTTAAATTTGAGCTAAACGATAAAATTTAAATTTAAACTAGATTTATCAGCACAGCACAATCTGCCGAGGTTTTAAATTTAGAGTAAAGAGTCGATTCAAATTTAAAATCCTGGCGCAAGAATGCAAAATAAGAAGATAAAATTTAATAAGACCCCGCAAATTTATCTTAAAATTTAGCGGGATCAAATTTAGATTTACGCCGCAGGCGCGCTATTTTCGGCGTGAGTATCGTCAGAGTCTTTGGGCCTTAAAAGCCACTGCTTTGCAAAGATCAGCGCGTAGATCGCAGCGCCGATGCCATAACTTGCGTATTCGCTCGGGATAAACTCTATGAATTTCGCGCAGATATTAGGCACCAGCATTAGCGGCGTTACTAGCAGCAATAGTAGGCGCTCTACCATGTTGCACTTGGTTACGAACCAGCCTTGTAGCGAGGAGCTGAAAGCAAACATACCCACGATCGCCGTGGCAAAAATCAGCACGATTTGCAGTGGATCGCCGATCCAAACGATGCTCTTTGAATCCATCGGATCGCCGATGCTTTGGATCAAAAGCAGCTTATTGTTGAAGAAAAACGCAAATGGAAGCACCGCGGTACGCAGATCATACACGAAGCCCTGAAGTCCCACAGTTACGGGATTTGCCTTTGCGATGCCCGCGGCGGCGTATGCGGCGATGCCCACCGGAGGGGTATCATCGGCTAAAATTCCGAAATAAAATACGAAAAGATGCACCGCGATTGCAGGGATCAAAAAGCCGTTTTTGCCCGCTAGTATCAAAATCACTGGCGCAATCAGGCTTGAAACGACGATATAATTCGCCGTTGTAGGAAGCCCCATGCCCAAAATCAGGCTCATTATCGCAGTCATCAGAAGTATCAGTACTATGCTATTTCCCGCGACCGCCTCTACGAGCTCTGAAAGAACCTGTCCCAACCCGGTAAGCGAGATCGAGCCGATGATGATGCCCGCTAGCGCGGTGGCAACGGCGACGGTGACCATGTTTTTGGCAGCGCCCACCATAGCCCAAAAGATATCGACAAAGCCGACGATAAAATCGGACTTGCCAACCTTTTCGCCGAATATCGTTTTTTTAGCGGGCTCTTGTACGATCATTATTAAAAATAGCACGCAGATCGAGTTAAACGCCGCAGAGATCGCGCTTTCTTTCAGAATCAATAGAGTGAAAAGAAGCACCAAAATCGGGATTATGTAATGAATGCCGCTAAATATAATTTTTAGCTTTGAAACCTTGGCGTAATCGCGGCTACCGTGAAGCCCCAACTTGCAGCTTTCAAGATGTACGATAAAAAATAACCCCGCGTAGCAGACGAAAGCGGGGATCACCGCCGCGATCATTACGTTGGTGTAGCTCATACCTAAAAATTCCGCGATGATAAACGCCGCAGCGCCCATGATAGGCGGCATAAGCTGCCCGTTTACGCCGGCGGCGACCTCGATAGCGCCCGCCTTAGTGGCGGTAAGCCCCGCTTTTTTCATTAGAGGGATCGTAAAGGTGCCCACTGTCACGACGTTTGCGGTCGAGCTGCCACTTACCATGCCGGTTAGCCCGCTGGCGATTACGCTAGCCTTGGCGGGTCCTCCGCGGAAGCGACCTAAAATCGCAAACGCTACGTTTATAAAATACTGCCCCGCTCCGGCTCGCTCCAAAAGAGCGCCGAATAACACGAACAGATAGATGAAGCTGGTGCTGACCCCTACCGGCACGCCAAATACGCCCTCTGTAGTTAAAAACATATGTCCTGCAAGCAGTTCAAAGCTTGCACCGCGGTGCGCGATGATATCTGGCATATATGGGCCGAAGTAACAATACAGAAGAAAGGTAAAAGCGATAATGCCAAGCGCTGGTCCCATCATACGACGACCTGCTTCAAAGAGTATGAAAATTCCAATAAAGGATGCTACGATATCTCTGGTTAGATAATTTCCCGGGCGCTGCGCTAGCCCGTTAAATTCTATCGCAGGATACAAGATCGCGGCGACTCCGACGATTAATAAAATATAATCGTAAAACGGGATATAAAAATGCGCCTTAGAGCGCGGGCGAAACGGAAAAAGCGAAAAAATTATAAAAATGGCGAACGCCAAGTGGATCGAGCGCGCGATATTTGTATTTAGCGTAAAATACGCGATATAAAGCTGAAAGACCGACCACGCGAAGCAGACCAGCGTCACGAGCCAGAAGAGCTTTTTAGAGGTAAATTCTCTACTTTTTACCTCTAAAACCTGCTCGTCGTTTTGTGTAGATTTCTCCATCAACTAGCCTATTTCAGCAGCCCGGCTTCTTTATACACCGCCTCTGCCGCAGGATGAAGCGGCGCACTAAGCCCCTCTAAAAGAGATTCTTTGCTTACCAAATTTAGCGCAGGGTGTAGTTTTTTATACTCGTCGAAATTATCAAGTATAGCCTTAACTACTGCCCTAACCGCCTCGTCGCTTTGGCTAGCGTCAGTTACGAGTACGGCCTTTACGCCGATAGTCTGTGTATCGTGGTCTACCCCGTCATACATTTTCGCAGGGATCACGCCTTTGGCAAAATATGGATATTTTTCTAGAATTTTTTTGATATGCTCATCGTCGATGCCGACTAAGTCGATAGGAAGCGAAGTCGCCGCATCGGTAATATTTGCGGTCGGATGTCCTACGACGTAGAAGTATCCGTCGATCTTCTTATCTTTTAGCGCCATAGGGCATTCTTGTGCGGTTAAGACGCCATGCTGGGCGAGCTTTTTAAGATCGAAGTCGTAGTTTTCAAAAACTATCGTGCTGGTTAGCTCATTGCCGCTGCCTGGATTTCCGATATTGATCTTTTTGCCCGCAGCGTCGCCGTATGCTTTGATGCCGCTCTGTTTAGAGACGACGAAAGCCAAAAGTTCCGGATAGATCGAAATTACGGAGCGTAAATTTTTATCCGCCGCGCCTTGGAATTTGCCCGTACCGTTGTATTTATCATAGACGACGTCGCTTTGAACGAAGCCGAAATTTAGCTCTTTTTTAAGCACGTTATTGACGTTATACGTCGAGCCGCCCGTTGATTGCACGGAGCATTTCATATTTTTATCCATATTTACTAAGCGGCAAATGGCGCCGCCTACCGGATAATAGGTGCCGGTCATACCGCCGGTGCCGATATTGATGAACTCCTTAGCGCCTGAAACGCTAGCTAGTAGGGCCAAACCGGCCAAAGCAACAGAAAATTTTTTCATCTTTGCTCCTTTTTGAGTTAAAAGTTTGAAAGTATTGCTAAATTTCTATAAAATTCTAATAAAAACAGATCGAATTCCACGCAAATTTACGATTTTACACATCGCGGCGCAGGTGATTTAATATCAAAGTAGGGCGGCGATCTGCTCTGATATGCGGAATTTTACCGCGATAAAATTCTAAGCTTGAAATCCGAACGTCTGGAGATAAAATTTAACGCTATAAATTTCAAGCCTTAATAACTCACGCTGCTAAGATACAGCCCGTTTGGCGGAAAGGGGATTCTGCTAAGCGCTCGCGAGAAGCTGATCTTGCGCCCGCTCTGCACGGATTTTAGGGCGTTTGCGACCATCAGCCGCACCTGCGCTCGCAAAAATCCATTGGCTTTAAAATTTATCAAGGTCAAATTTCTAAAAGAGTAGGCGCGTGCGACGTAGAGCTCGCGTACGGGGCTTTTTATGTCGCTGCCACTTTTCATCAACTCGCTAAAATCGTGCTCGCCGATAAAATTTGCAAGCGCAGCATTGAGCGCGGCAAGATCTACGCGCGGATAAAACACGCAAAAATCGCTAAGAAAGGGGCTAGGGCGTCCGTGGTTTAAAACGTAGCGATAGGAGCGCGCCACGGCATCGTAACGCGGATGAAAATCGCGCGGCACCGGGCTGATGTGTTGCACAAAAATATAGGGTGCGCAGTGGCGGTTGATAAGCTCTTTTAGGCGCGGCAGCTCCCAATGTACGGTGCATTCGACGCAGCTTACCTGGCGCAGCGCGTGCACCCCTTTATCGGTGCGTGAGCTGCTGATGAGCGGCGCAAAGATCCCCACTCGCCCCAAAGCCGCGCGCAGCACGTCCTCGACGCCGCGCCCGTGAGGCTGAGACTGCGAGCCGCTAAATTTCGAGCCGTCGTAGGAATAGACGAGTTTGAGCTTTACCCGATCGGAGTTTGCGCTCGCGGCATATGCGCACGCATCTGTAGGGGTATTTGGCGCGGCGCTTATTTTGCCGATGTGCGCAAGCTCGCTCGCTACAAAGTCACTTGCGGGCGCACTTTTGATAATATTTTTGAGTTTGGACGCGCTTGCTGGCGTGTTTGTGGGGGCATCCGCTTTATAGGCGGCGTTTGCCTTGCGGGAGTCTACAGCGCGGGCGGACGCGGGAAGGGTAGTGCAAAATTCGGCAACGGGCGAGATATGGATTTTTAAAGCGTCGCCGCTCGACCCATTAGCTTTCGCAGCGTTTGCCGCGCAAATATCCGAAGCGGCTGCGTCCGTAGAATTTTTGCGGGCGGAATTTAAATCCGCCCCGCGCGCGGTCTTTTTGGTGCGAACGGCGTCCGAATTTCGCTCGGCTCTTTCGTGATTCAAATCGTAAGCAGGCGCAGTATAGGTGGCCGTATCGCTTGCCGAACTTGCAAGAGCGGAATTTTTAAAATTTGAAAACCCGTCGTTTAAGATCAAAGCTTGCTCGCCGTTTTGTGCTTTGCATTTTAAATTTACGCTACGCAAAATTTTAGACGCGCTAGCCTTGCTCGCTGAAATTTTATCCGTTAAATTTCGAGCGGACGAGCTTTTGTTTAAAATTTCGCCACCGCAAAGCTCGGAGCTTTTTTCAGTACCTCGGAGCAATTTTGATCCTGTAGTAAAGCAGCGATGCGATAAGCGTAACGCCGAATGTCACGGGAAGCGCGATGCTCGGATGTTTGGAGAGTAGCATGATCAGCGCGAAGTAGCTAAAAAGCACGCCGAAGATCCCCGCGTAAACGAAGCCTTTTTCGTAGCGATAGGTCACGATGCCGAGGCTTAGCGCAAACAAAAAGCTCGCCAGCGGAAAGAGCGAGACGAGGGTGTAGATGCTAAATTCTTTCCTGCGCTTTTCGCTGCCGCTCATCTCGCTCCAGTATCCTATCACGCCGCCTCCGCCGCGGATATTGCGGTCGCTTTGCGTGCGCAGGGTTAGGCTTTCAAACTCGCTTACGTGCCACTGCTCGCCGCCCATCGTGTAAATTTTGCCGTCGTGTAGCATCGCAGAAAAGCTCGCGTTTTCGTTTTTAAACTCGCCGCTACGCGCTACGATCATCCGCTCGTGATCCTGTGAGCCACCTGGATTATACAGCACGAGATCCTTATACAGCGTGCTTGTGCCGTTGTTTTCCTGCGAGTCGATAAAAACGAGCCAGTCGGAGAATTTCTGCCCGAATTCGTTGGATTTGATATTTAGCGTCGCGCTAATTTTTTTGTAATCGATGAAATTGTCCTTTAAATTTTCGGCTATCGGCATCATAAAAAGCGATACGAAAAGTAGCGCCAAGGAACACAGCGCGGCGCTTATGCCGAAAAATAGCGCGATCTTGCGCGTGGCGTAGCCGATCGTAAATATTACGATGGTTTCGTTCTCTTTAGAGAGCCTAAAAAGCGAGATGCTAAGCGCTACGAAAAACGCGATCGGCACCGTAAATATGAGTATGCGCGGTAGCATGAAAAGATAGAGCTTGACTAGCTCTGAAAAATTTATCTCGATAAACGACGTAATGCGCGCGATCTGAAGGAAAAATACGATCGACATTATGATAAAAAGCGTGCTAAAAAGCGACGCGAACGAGCCGACAAAATTGCTAAATAAATAGCGCTGCACCCTATCCATAAATGACGTCCAAGAGCCTTAAAATTTGATCTCTAAAAATAAAAGTAAGAAGCAGCCCCATCGATAAAAACGGCACGAACGGCAGCTCATAGCCCTTTTTGTGCGCGATGAGATACGCAGGCAGCGTCAAAATCGCGCCGATGTAGATCGAGATGCCGCCCAGCTTCCAGCCCAAAATCGCCCCCATAACGCCCGCGATAAAAATATCCGCGCTTCCCATCGCTTCGCGCTTCAGCACGAAGGTGACGATGAGGCGCAGCACGAAAAATATTGCCGCGTATCCCGCCGCCGCTCCTACGCCGCTAAGATTAAAATCGTACATCAGCGTGTAAGCAAGCGAAAGCGCCGTAACTACGTAAAGAAGGCTCTCCGGTACGGCTTTATACTCAAAATCGATCGCCGAAAGCGCCATAAGTAATATGAAGCAAAGCCCAAGCACCGCGGCTTTTGCAAGATCGGGTTCGCCGAAATACGCCGCAAGCGCAAGCACGCCGCCTAAAAGCTCGACGATCGGATAGCGGATCGAAATTTTGGTTTTGCAAAAGGCACATTTGCCGCCCAAAAAGAGCCACGAAAGCAGCGGAATGTTGTGGTAAAATTTCAGAGCGTGAGAGCATTTGGGGCAGTGCGATGCGGGGAAATTGACGCTCTGTCCGCGCGGCAGGCGGTAGATCAGGACGTTACAAAACGAGCCTACGCAGGTGCCGAATACCGCAAAAATCACGCCGTAAACGATATTTAAATTCATCTTTTTCCTTTAAGCTTTAACTTTTTAAAATTTAATCAAACGCTCTATGGTAGCGAGAAATTTCTTAGTTTTCATTGATTTTTTGCCTCTCGTAAGTGAAAAATTTTACGAAAATCGCCGCCGCGCCTACGCAAAATAAAATGGCTATGAGCCCCGCGATTAGCGGCTCGTCGTATTCTTTGTAAATTACGCTAAAAATTAAAAATCCCGCTACTAGTATCACGGCGTCCAAAAGATCGAAGTTCAAAGTATCTACGATCCATAAAAACATAATATATGCGCCTATCCCGCTGCCTGCGGATGCTAAAAGCCCCATTTTATCGGGGATGAAAGCAAATGCTAGCACAAAAAACACAAGCAGGCAAATGTAGACCGCCAGTATAAATTTCTTAGGTTTTTTATACACGCTGCCGCATCTTGGGCATCTTAGAGTTTTCATCGGCTTTTTGGTAAGCTTTTTGCCGCAACTACATTATTGTATATAGTAGCTCATAGCCCTCCTTGTCGGTTTTGGCGTGAACGGTGGTGTGATTTTTAAAATTTCTGCCGCGTTTAAATTTACCGCGCCTCATAACACAGCTCGCGCTAGAGGTTTAAATTTAAAAGGACGAAATTTCAAAATTTCTATGGCGCCGCGTGACTACGTATTAAAATTTTAAATTTTACGACGCCGTAAATTAAAATCTGAAATTTTAAAATTTCAAGGTGTCGCGAGCGCCAGCAGATTAAATTTTAAAATTTACTGCGCCGCAGGCGGGTTCTGCAAATTAAAATTTTAAAATTTAAAGCGGCCGTCAGAGCGGCCGCACCGCAGCTCAAAGACCACCGAAGCGGCGCTGTTTGCGGCGGAAATCATCCACTATGCGCGCAAGCTCCTCGCGCCTGAAATCCGGCCACAGCGTCGGCGTAAACGCAAGCTCGGCGTAGCTTGCCTGCCAGAGTAAGAAATTCGACAGCCGCTGCTCGCCGCCCGTGCGCACCAGCAGATCCACGTCGCCGCTGTGCGCGGTATCCAGATACGCGCCGATGCCTGCTTCGCTTAGTCGCTCGCCGCTTGCAAGTAGCCGCTCACACGCTCGCACGATCTCGTCGCGCGAGCCGTAGTTGATCGCTAAGTTAAAATTTAGCGCTCGTCCATTTTGAGTTAAATTTGAAAGATATTCGATCTCGCTTCGCAGATCATTCTCAAAAGCCGATATGTCGCCGATCGGATAGAATTTTATTCCGTTTTGGGTAAATTTTTCGCGGCGCGAAATTAGGAATTTTTGAAGCAACTTCATCAAAAATTCCACTTCGCTTTTCGGGCGCTTCCAATTTTCGGTGCTAAAGGCGTAGAGCGTGAGGTTTGCGATGCCTTCGTCGATGCAAAACTCGCAGATCTGCTCCACGACTTCCGCGCCTGCTTCGTGCCCACCGGTGCGCAGCAGACCGCGCTTTTTCGCCCAGCGCCCGTTGCCGTCCATCACAAGGGCTAGATGATTTAGGCTATTCACGGATCAGATTTTTTTCAGCTCAGCCGCGATTTTTAGGGCGACTTCGTCCTTCGGCGCGGTGTCGATTACGACCTGATCGTTTTTTGTGATGAAAGTGACCTTAAGGACGTCGCCGCCGAGCCTAACGATGTCGTCGAGTACGTTTAGGCAGACGGCGTCGAGATGCTTTTCATTTAGCATGCGTTTGGCCTCGCCTACGGCATTTTCGCGGTCTGTTTCGAGTTTAAAGCCCACTTTTTTGATATTTCCGCGCACGGAGCTTAAGATATCCTCATTTTCGCCCAGGCGTAAATTCCAAATTTCGCCGATCTCCGCTTTTTTCACCTTGTCTTTATAGCGAACTTTCGGCGAATAGTCGCTTACCGCAGCTGCCATTATCAAATATGCGCCGTCCGGGAATTTTGTGCTGTCAAGCGCCGATTTTAGCCCGATAGTACTTTCAAATTTAACGAGCTTGTATGGTAAATTTTCATATTCGTTGCTAGAGATCAGCGTTACGTCTGCGCCCAGATAAAACAGCGCGTCGGCAATCGCTTTGGAGGTTTTACCGCTGGAGAAATTCGTAATGCCGCGCACACTGTCGATCTTTTCGATCGTCGCACCTCCGGTGATGATGACGGTTTTATCCTCCCAAAATTTATCGTTGTAAAGCGCGCGCTTTAGCGTCTGCATGATCGCTTCGGTGCTCGCTAATCCGCCCTTGCCGGTATCGCCGCAAGCTAGAGTTTTTTCTATCGGATCCACGAAATACGCATTCACGCTCGCTTTTAGCATATCGATGCAGTTTTTTGTGATATTGTTTTCAAGTAGCGCTGGGTTCGCGGCAGGCGCGATAACTACCTTGGCGTGGGCGAAAGCCGCGTTTAGCACCTCTAAAAATACGTTGTCGCAGACGCCCCACGCGAGCTTGTTTATAGTATTTGCCGTCGCAGGCGCTATCAAAACTAAATCCACCTTGGAATAAGCGATGTGGTTGATGCCAGCCTGCCAGTTTTCGTTGGCTTTGCAAAGCACGGGGTGATCGCACAGCGCCTCGAATGCTTTGTAGCTGACAAACTCCTGCACGCCGTCGCTAAGAGCGACATAGACGTCGAAATTCGACTTTTTCAGAGCGGATAAAATTTCAAACGCTTTGTAAAAACTGATACTCCCGCAAACCGCGAGTAAAACCTTTTTCTTATTCATCTTCGCTCCTAAAAAATTTATGGAAAAACCCATCTTTGTTGATTTGTTTGCTTCGGCTGATCGCCAGCGCGCCGCTTGGAACGTCGCTTGTGACAGTCGTGCCTGCGGCGATTATAACGTCGTCGGCCACCCGCACGGGCGCTACTAGCTGCGTATCCGAGCCGATAAAGACATTTTTACCGATTATCGTTTTGTATTTTTTCTTGCCGTCGTAGTTGCACGTAATCGTGCCGCAGCCGATATTGCTGCCCTCATCGATCTCGCAATCTCCGAGGTAGCTTAAATGCCCCGCCTTGATCCTGTTTACTTTCGCGTTTTTAAGCTCGACGAAATTTCCGATATGGGTGCCTATAACTTCGCATTTTGGGCGCAGATGTGCCATCGGACCGATGTCGGAGTTTTTTACGACGCTATCTTCGATGACACAGCCGCTTTTAATGAGCGAGCTTTCGATCACGCAAGGACCGATGATGCTTACATTTTCTTGCAGCTCGCACTCGCCGATAAATTTCGCTCTGCTGTCGATGTAGATGCTTTGCGGTAGGCGCATCAAAACGCCTTGTTTCATCAAATTTTCTTTGATCTCGTTTTGCATTAAATTTTCGGCGATGCTGAGGGCGAGCTTGTCGTTTATGCCCATGAAGCTTTGCTCGTCCACCCACACGGCGGCGCATTTTAAGCCCATATCTTTGGCGATTTTGATCGCGTCTGTGAGGTAGTACTCTTTTTGCGCGTTATCTGGTTTGATCTGCGGTAGGATCTGTTTCAATGCTTCGCTTTTAAAGCAGTAGCAGCCTGCGTTTGCGTCTTTTACCGCCTTTTCTTCCTCGTTTGCGTCCTTTTGCTCGACGATCTTTAAAATTTCGCCGCCTCTGGTGATTACGCGGCCATATCCGAATGGATCGCGCGCGCTAAAAACGCTTAAATTTACTTCCGCGTCCCCCTCGCAGAGCTTGCGAAGTTCGGCGCTTTTTACCAAAGGCATATCGCCGCAGATTATGAGCGTTTTGGCTCCGCTGATTTCGACCTCTTTTAGCCCGCCCGCAGTGCCGGGGAAATGCTCGTGGTCTTGTTTATAAATTTTAGCGTTTGGGAAGTGCGCTAGAACCGCGCTTTTAACCTCGTCGAATTGATAGTGTAAAATCACGCTCACGTCGTTTGAAATTTCGTAAGCTTTCTTTAGGATGTGGATTATCATCGGCTCGCCGCAAAGCTCGAAAAGAACCTTGGCTTTTTGCGACTTCATCCGAGTGCCCAGCCCTGCGGCAAGAACTATAACCGAAACGTCGTTCATTTTTACCCTTAAATTTCAAAAATCGGATAATTTTAACACATTTAAAATAAATAAAAACCTAAATTTATGCCGCGCGGGCGAAATTTAAATCCCAAATTCAACTAAAATTTTATAAAATTCCGCCTAAATTTTAAAGCTTAGGCGGACGTTTTGAAAAAACTGATTTTGGTTACTTGTATTTGGGCTTTTAGTTTCTCTCTGATAGGCGAGTTTTTGCGCGGCATAGACAGCGCGTATTTGGCGTTTTCGCGCGTATCATTGGCGCTAATTTGCTTCCTGCCGTTTATGAAATTTCGCGGCGTAAATCCCACTTTAACGCTTAAAATTTGCGCCGTGGGCGCCGTGCAGATCGGCGTGATGTATATCTTCTACTACCGCAGCTTTGCGTATTTGAAGGTCTATGAAGTCGCGCTTTTTACAATATTTACTCCGTTTTACGTGACGCTGCTTTACGACGCGCTTAAGCTTAGATTTCGCGCGTTATATCTTTTCAGCGTTGCTGTCGCGGTGCTAGGTGCCTTGGTGATCAAATTCGGCGCGATAAATTCCGAGTTTTTGACGGGCTTCTTGCTCGTGCAGGGCGCAAATCTATGCTTCGGACTCGGACAGAGCGCGTATAAATTTATGCTGGAGCGCCACGGCTTTAGCGAGCAGAAGGAGCTTTTCGGCTACTTTTTCGTGGGGGCTACCGCGGTTACGGCGATTGCCGCGATCGTGCTCGGGGATTTTTCCAAATTTAATCCCAGCTTCTCGCAAGGCGCGGTGATCGTGTATCTAGGAACTGTCGCAAGCGCTCTGGGGTATTTTTTGTGGAACAAAGGCGCGTGCGAGGTCGATAGCGGCGTGCTTGCGATTATGAATAACGCGCTCATTCCCGCAGCGATCGTCGTAAATTTGGTATTTTGGCAAAAGGACGCCGATCTGGCGCGCCTACTTGGAGGCTCGGCGTTGATCTACGTTTCGCTAATTTTACATAAAAAGATAATGAAATTTTACGCCCTGCGCGAGCAAAGAATTTAGTATTTAACTAAAATTTTATATTTTTACATTAGAATTAGCCCTTATTTTATTTGAAGTTGGAAAAATGAAAAAAACCTTGAAATTTATCGTCTCTATCGTACTTATCTTTATTGCGATATATTTTTTATACGGTAAATTTTTTAAGCAAGAAGAGACGCCGAAAGCTCTTACGACTAGACTTGAAAAGGGCGATATCAGAGGCACGGTGACGGCTGCAGGCGAGGTTTATGCCAGGGATTTGGTCGACGTGGGTGCGCAGGTAAGCGGTCAGATCAAAAAGCTCTACGTCAAAGTGGGCGATATCGTAAAAAAAGGCGATATGATCGCACAGATCGATTCCGTTACGCAAGAAAACGAGATTGCGCAGCAAAAGGCGCAGCTTCTGATTCACGAGGCAAATTTAGCTTCGGCAAAGATCGCCGCGGCAAACGCTAAAACGCAGTATAACCGCGAGCTTGAGCTGTATAAAAGAAACGCCGCTTCCAAAGAGGCTGTGGAAAACGCTAAAAATAGCGCCGCTTTAAAAGAGGCCGAGCAGAAGCAGATCGAGGCGCAGATCGAGCAGACCAAACTTCAGTTAAGCACCGCAGAGACGAATTTCGGCTATACCAAGATCACGGCTCCGATAAGCGGTACGATCGTTTCCATGCCGGTAGAGGAGGGCAAAACGGTAAATTCCAACCAAACCGCGCCTACGATCGTAAAGATCGCCGATCTAAGCAAGATGGAGATCAAGATGCAAATTGCAGAGGGCGATATATCCAAAGTAAAGGTTGGAATGGACGTAGAATACTCCATACTATCGGATCTGGATAATATCAAAAAGGCTAAAATTTACAAGATCGATCCCGGTCTTACCACGCTTAGCGATGGAACTTACGATAAAACCTCTAGTGGATCGTCTTATTCTTCGAGTAGCAGCGACAGCGCGATCTATTTTTATGCAAAGATGCTCGTGGACAACGAAAACGATTTTTTAAAGATCGGTATGACGACCGAAAACAACATAATTGTAAGCGAAGCGAACAATACTAGCTACCTACCTACCTCCGTTATCAAGCGCGACGGGGGAGGCGATTACGTCACGGTGCTTAACGGCAAAGAGCCTGAGCAGCGATACGTAAAAACGGGCGTCAGCGACGATTTGAATACTGAAATTTTAAGCGGTTTGGATGAAAAAGATGAGGTGCTTATAGCCGACGGAAAAGCCGCGCCGTTAAATATGGACGGGCCTCCGATGGTGTTTTAGTTAAAATTTTATGGTGTAAAGATGCTAGAGCTTAAAGATATAAACAAAAAATTCATTCTCGGCGATAACGAAATCCACGTACTAAAGGACGTAAGCTTAAATATCGAAGCGGGCGAGTTTATATCGATAATCGGGCAATCCGGAAGCGGAAAATCGACGCTGATGAACATAATCGGCTGCATCGATACGCCAAGCAGCGGAAGCTACAAGATCGAAGGTCGCGAGACTGCAAATTTAAGCGGCGACGAGCTCGCGGCACTTAGAAGTAAAAAATTCGGCTTCGTCTTTCAAAAATACAATCTCATCGCTACGATGGACGCGACCGCAAATGTCTCGCTGCCTGCGGTGTATGCAGGCGTAGGGGCGAGCGAACGGACGAAACGAGCAGTGGAGCTTTTGGATAAGCTGGAGCTTGGCGATCGCATTAAAAATTTACCGAGCAAGCTTAGCGGCGGACAGCAGCAGCGCGTAAGTATCGCCCGTGCTCTGATAAACGGCGGCGAAGTGATTTTGGCCGACGAGCCCACCGGCGCGCTTGATAGCAAAAGCGGCGAGACGGTGATGCAAATTTTAACGGCGCTGCACAAAGAGGGGCACACCATCATCATAGTTACGCACGATGCGCATATTGCGGAATTTGCGGATCGTATCATCGAGATAAAAGACGGTAGAATTTTAAGCGATAAAAGAAAGGCGGAACGGGTTTTTGAGCGCAAAAAAGAGCAGATCAAAACGAAAAATTCCTTTATATTTTGCAAAGATCAGCTCATCGAGAGCTTTAAAATGTCCATTAGCGCGATATTTTCGCATAAACTAAGATCAATTTTGACGATGCTAGGCATCATCATCGGTATTGCCTCCGTCATCTGCGTAGTAGCTCTCGGTAAGGGTTCGGAGGAGAAAATTTTATCCGAGATCCGTAAAATTGGCACCAATACGATCGATATCTTTCCCGGTAAAAATTTCGGCGATGTGCGAGCGGGCTTTGTGAGCACCCTTACGATAAGCGATTCTAAAGTTTTGGCGCGCCAGCCCTACGTCGATTACGCTACACCAAATGCTTCTGCAAGCGGTACGGCAACCTATGCGAATTTAAGCTCCAAGGCTCAACTGCGCGGTGGTGGCGTGAATTCTTTGGCGGTTAATGGCATAGATATAGAAGATGGTAGAAATTTTAGCGACGATGATATTAAAAATTCTGCCTCTGTCGCGATTATCGATCCCAACACCAAAAAAACATTTTTCAAAAACACCGATCCTATCGGCAAGACGATTTTATTTTCGGGTAAGCCGCTTAAGATCATAGGGGTTTCGGGTAAGGATAAGAACGCCTTCGGAAGCAACGAAAATTTAAGAATTTACGCGCCGTACTCAACCGTGATGAATAAAATCACGGGCAATCGAAAAATCAGCTCTATCACTATCAAAATAAAAGACGATGTCAATACTCAAGTAGCCGAAGAGAGCCTAACTCAGCTACTTATCCAAAGACACGGCTCGCGGGATTTTCATACGATGAACGCAGATACTATCAAACAAACAATACAAAGCACTACCGGCACGATGACGATTTTGATCTCATCGATTGCGGTTATCTCGCTCGTCGTCGGCGGCATCGGCGTGATGAATATCATGCTCGTAAGCGTTACCGAGCGCACGCGCGAGATCGGCATCAGAATGGCAATCGGCGCGAAGCAATCCAACATCTTGCAGCAGTTTTTGATAGAGGCGATCTTGCTTTGCTCGCTAGGCGGAGCTTTAGGAATTTTAATCGCTTTGGCGCTTGGATTTGCGTTTAATACCATAAGTCCCGATTTTGCGATGAAATTTACTACCGCGCCTTTCGTGATCGCCTTTGCGGCGTCGTCTGCGATCGGTATAGTTTTCGGCTATCTGCCGGCAAGAAACGCCAGCAGATTAAATCCGATAGATGCTTTAGCACAAGAATAATCAAGGAGAGAAAATGATAAATTCCAAAATAATTTTAAGCGGCGTTTTAGCTGTTTTTATCGGCGGTTGTGCCTCAAATCAAAGTGAGGTCGAATTTAAACCTGTAGAGCATTTCAAGGACGAAAATGCAAGCTATGAAATCGATACGCTGTGGTATAAAAAATATGGCGAATCATACTTAAATAAGCTTGTAGATCAAGCCCTTGCGAATAACTATGATCTAAAAACAGCAGCTTTAAACGTTGAGAGCGCTTATGCAAATTTAGGGCTAAGCAGGGCTGATCTTTTTCCTACGCTAAGTAGCTCGTGGAGTGCGGGCGCTAATCGCGACATAAGCACCGGCTCGAATTGGAACAAAACCTATAGCTCGGGCTTTAACGTAAGCTATGAGCTTGATCTTTTCGGCAAGATCCGCTCGGCGGTAAATGCCGAGGGCTGGAACGCCAAAGCTAGTGAGTTTGACCTTGAAAATACTCGCCTGACTCTTATAAATTCCGTCGTAAGCGGCTACTTCGAGATGCTTTATCTAAACGATTCGCTAAAATGGACAAAACAGAATTTAAGCGATTACCGAGAAATCGAAAAAATAATCAAGGCAAAATACGATTACGGCAAGTCCGAACAGCTTGATTACAGGCAGATTCAAAATTCTATCCTAGGGCTTGAAAACAAGGTCTTAAGCATTCAAAAAAATATCGAGGATAATCATAAATATATGAGAAATCTCATCTCCTCCAGCTTGCAATTTGATGATAACACCGATTCGATAAATTCCATAGAATTCCAAGGCGTTGATCTAAATGTGCCTTACACAGCGCTTGCTAACCGCCCCGACATTAGAGCTGCGATCGCTAGGCTAAATTCCAGCTTTTACGACGAACAGACCGCTAAGTTAAATTTCTTTCCTAGCGTAAATTTAGGCGCAGGGCTTACTAACGGGCAAGGCGTGAGCGCTAACGATAGCTTCAAGCTAAATTTTTTAAGCGGCAACGTAAGCATAAGTTTGCCGTTTTTGGATTATGCGAGGGTTGAAAACCGCCTTAAAATTTCGGAGATCGCTTTTCGCAAAAACGTCGTAAATTACGAACAGACGCTCTCTAACGCTACGAATGAGGTGCTAAATTTATATAGAATTTATCAGATCAATCTGGCTAGCCTTAAAAATTTAAGCGCTGCTTACGATGAAAAGGCGCGTATTGCCGATCTTTACGCCGCGAAATACGAAGCAGGCTCAAGTGAGCTAAAGGATATGCTAGAAGCCCGCACCGACGCCGTAAATGCCAAGATAAACGAGCTAAATCAAAGATATTTGACGCTTCAAAACGAGGCGGCGATCTATCGCGCGATGGCAGGTAAATTTAAACGCAAATGAAAAAGGCTTTGATATTTTGGCTGCTTTGTGGCGCGATATTTGCTGATTCTATGGTACTAAGTGCGCAAGATGGTGCAGTAAGCCTTAGCGCCAGCGCTTACGTTGCGAACGATAAACAATCAGAATTTGAGAAAAACCATAGTGAAATTCTGCTAAATCGTCAAAAAAATGAACTAGATAGGCAAAGCCTGCAAAATAATTTGCAACGTGAATCAAAAGGCGTAGGTGACCACGATGATTTTTCGATGAAAAAACAGCCGATGCAAGACATCAAGGAGCGAAACAATAAAAATGAGCAAGACTTAAAACTGCGCCGCAAAAAGCTGCAAGGCGACGCTTATTGGCGCTAGGGCTGCTTTTGTTTATCGGTTTTTAAGTAAAGTTTCTATAAAATCTCCGCTTTACATTTTCTTAAAGGAACAGTTATGAAAAGAACGTACCAACCCCACAATACCCCTAAAAAGCGTACTCACGGCTTTCGCGTCCGCATGAAAACAAAAAACGGCCGCAGAGTTTTAAGCGCAAGACGCGCTAAAGGCAGAAGAAGATTGGCTGCGTAGGCGAATTTGCTGCGATAAGCGATAGCGGGGTTTTTTCGGAGGTTTATAAAAGTGCGGCGAAGTGGCATTGCGAATGCGCTGTCGTGTATTTTTTGGCTAGCGAGCAGCGTAAATTTAGCGCAGTCGCCAGTAAAAAAATAGGCAATTCAGTTACGCGAAATTACGCTAAAAGACGTTTGCGCGCCGCGTTTTATAATCAAAAAAACGCCATTGTTAGCGGAATTTTTATATTAATCGCAAAAAAGCGGATTATAGATATGAACTTTGAGGACATTGAGCGAAATTTAAAATGGGCGTTTAAAAAGATCGGCGCAGTAAAATGAAGAGATTTTTTATAGCCGTGATCGGGTTTTATCGAAAATTTATTTCGCCTTTGCTACCGCGCTGTTGCCGTTATTATCCGAGCTGTTCGGAATACGCGCTTTATGAGTTTAAGTTTAACGGCGTCTTTGGCGCGCTCTGCGCTGTAACGGCTAGAATTTTAAGATGCAATCCGCTCTTTAGCGGCGGCATAGATTATCCGATAATCGCGCGAAATTTCAAATTTTGCGTATTTTCTAAAATCCGCAGCAGCAATGCCTCTGCGGATAAATTTAAGCTTTGGTTCATACCATATAAAAAAAATAGATATTACGTCATACGACTAGGAGAAAAATAGTGCTAGATAAACTTCCTCAATCAAAGCGCCTTGCTATCGCGATAGCAACTGCGCTCATATTTTTTGTAGCTTACGATCATTTTTATTTATCAAAAATTCGCGCCGCAATGGAGGCAAACGCAACCGCGGCGCAAATCGCTCAAAAAAATACTGCCAAGTCCGCTCCGCAAACTACCGCCGCTGGCGTGAGCGCGCAGGGAGCAAATTTAAATACCGTAAATTCCATCTCTGCACCGTTAGTACGCGTAGTCGGAAAAGAAGCAAATTTTACGATCGACGGGCTCGGTCGCATAAGCTCGTATGTGCTAAATGATGCTAAATTCCGTGACGAAAACGGCGATGCGATAAATTTGATCGATCCTAAATCGCATTCTAAACCGCTTGAGATGCGCTTCGAGGACGCGGCGTTGAATGCGATGGCTTTCGATACTCCTTACAGCGCTTCATCTAGTGAGCTGGACGTACGAAACGGAGAGGCTAGCGTTACGTTAAGTCAAAGTTTAGGCGCCGTTAGCATAAATAAAATTCTTACCTTTTATCCAAATGGTAGTTATAAATTGGATCTGAAGTTAAGCGGCAATGCGCACTATTTTATCAGCCCTGGCTCGCGCCCGAACGTAGAAGTAGATAGCTATACGGTTCACGGCGTCATTGTAGGAAAACCGGGCGAAGCTGGAATTTCAGATAAAATCGCTTCATTTTTTACGGGCTCACAAGCTATAAATGAAAGCGTAGAAATTTTTAAAGATGGTGATGTGGATAAAAATGAGCGAATAAGTGGCGCAAATATCGCTGCAAGCTCCGATCGTTATTATACGACGCTATTTTACGGAGAGAGCTTGAATGTGACCGTGACTGACGCAGATAAAATTTCGCAGGTTTTCATAGGCTCGGACGGCGATCTTAGTCTTACGGGCTATATCGGCGCGAAAGATCACGCGGCGCTAAGCTCGATAAATCCTGCTCTTACGCACATTATCGAATATGGCTGGTTTACCTTCATCGCCCGCCCGATGTTTAAATTTCTAAACTGGCTGCACGGCTATATCGGTAACTGGGGCTGGTCGATCGTCGTGCTTACGCTCATCATCCGTTTGATTTTATTCCCGCTAAGCTACAAGGGAATGCTATCGATGAACAAGCTAAAAGATCTGGCACCTAAGATGAAGGAGCTTCAAGAAAAATACAAGGACGATAAGCAAAAGCTGCAGATGCATATGATGGATCTGTATAAGAAAAACGGCGCCAATCCGATGGGCGGCTGCTTGCCGATTTTACTTCAGATTCCCGTATTTTTCGCGATCTACCGCGTGCTACTTAATGCGATCGAGCTAAAGGGCGCAGAGTGGGCGCTGTGGATCCACGATCTATCGCTTAAAGATCCATATTACATCCTGCCGATTACGATGGGAATTTTGATGTTTTTGCAGCAAAAGATTACACCGACTACGTTTACCGATCCGATGCAAGAGAAGATGATGAAATTCTTGCCGCTTATTTTTACGGTATTTTTCGTGATGTTCCCGGCGGGTCTGACGCTGTATTGGACGGTCAATAATTTCTGCTCCATTATCCAGCAGTACGTCATTAATAAAGCCTTTGCTAGGCATAAACAAGCTCAAATAGCGGAGAAAAAATCATGATAATTGAAGCAGAAAATTTAAAAGACGCATATAATAAAGCAGCAGCTGAGCTTGGATGCTCGGTAACGCAGCTTAACGTGCGCGTGCTGCAGCATCCAAGCGGTGGATTTTTGGGCTTCTTTAAAAAAAATGCTATTATAGAAGCGGTTCTCGAAGGGGAGAAATTTAGCGAAAATCCGGAATTTAGCACTCCGCAAAGCAAAGCCGGCAAAGCAGAGAAAAAGCAGGGCGATAAATCAGAGTCTCAAAGTCCGCGCGCCACGCATTCTAAACATCGCAAAGAAAAGCAAAAGGGCGTTGTGACGGATGAAATTCTATCCGATATCAAAGAGAAGCTATCTGCACTTTTCAGATCAAGTGAGTTTAATATCGAAGTTAGCGATGTTAGCAAAATCGACGAAAATACCGTCTATATCAAGCTACAAGGCGAGGATAGCGCGCTTTTGATAGGCAAAGAGGGGCACCGCTACAAGGCACTTTCGTATATGATTTACAACTGGATCAGCATTAGATATGATCTTGCTGTGGTTTTTGAAATCGCGGAATTTTTACAAAATCAAGAACGATTTATCGATTCTTATGTAAATGCACTCGTAGAGCGCTCTGGAAATGAGCGTATCGTCACGAAAGCTTTTGATGGCGCATTTATCAAAATTGTAGCCGATAAGCTAAAACAAGCATATCCGGATCGTTTCGTGGGTATCAAATCCACGCGTAGCGGCAAAATCGTCATCGTAGACGAAAAAAGCTAATCGTGAGCGAGACTATCGCCGCTATCGCTACGGCTCACGGTATCGGTGGAATTTGCATAATTAGAATTTCAGGCGAGGAAGCACTATCTATCGCTCTAAGCCTTTCACATCGCAGTTCTTTGCGCCCTCGCTATGCTACGCTTGTGAATCTTTTTGACGCGTTCGGCGAAGCGTTCGGTGAGGCGATTTTGATATATTTTAAGGCTCCGCATAGCTTTACCGGCGAGGATGTCGTAGAAGTGCAGACCCACGGCGGCTTTACGGCTTCGTCCTTGGCGTTAGATGCCGTGCTGGCTTTGGGTGCGCGCATAGCAAATCCGGGCGAGTTTAGTAAGCGAGCGTTTTTAAACGGTAAAATGGATCTTAGTAAAGCCGAAGCCATAAGCGATCTGATTAATTCTCGCTCGCAAAGTGCGGCTAAAATTTTAGCTAGAAACCTGCGAGGCGAGCTGGCAGACTTCGTCGCAAATCTGCGCGCAGCTCTGGTTAAGACGCTAGCCTTCGTCGAGGTTTGCATCGACTACGCAGAGGACGATCTGCCTTCTGATGTGCTGCAAAACTCGCAAAAGATGCTGGATGGAAATATAAAAAGTCTGGGAAAAATCACCCGCATAAGCCGCAGTCGCAAAGGGCTAATCGAGGGCTTTAAGGTGGCGATCGTAGGCAGGCCCAACGTCGGCAAATCAAGCATACTAAACGCGCTTTTAAATTTCGAGCGCGCCATCGTGAGCGACGAGGCGGGCACTACGCGCGATCTCATCGAAGAAAGCTTGCAAATAGGCACTCATCTAATCCGTATAGTCGATACTGCAGGTATCAGACACAGCGGCTCAAAGCTCGAAAGTATCGGCATTTCATATTCTCTTCGCGCTGCAAGCGAGGCAGACGTGATTTTGGCGGTGTTTGACGCAAGTCGCGAATGGGATGCTGAGGACGCGCAGATCCTAAAAATATTGCGCGAACAAAAAGAGAAAAAAATCATCTACGTTTTAAATAAATGTGACCTGCCGCGTAAATTTCATCCTAGCGCGGAGGATCTTGACGAGGATTTAGAGGCTTTTTCTGCAGAAAATTTCGCAGCCGAAAATCCCATATCAGAGAATTTCACAGCCGAAAATTTAAAGCAAAGTCGGACCTGCGACGCTTCTTTAAATTCTTGCGCGCAGAATTTAAAAGCTAAAAATTTAAAGCGTGACCTAAGCGCACAAAATTCTACTTCCACAAATTCCGCGCCTACAAGCCAAACAGTTCTTGCGAATTCCATAAATCTGATGGAGCAGAATTCCGCCGCAAAAGCGAGACTAGCGTCGCCAAATACCGAGCGTGCTACTGCAAGCTGTGCTGCGGAGAATTTTACGAAAGATAATTCCAAACAAAATTCTGCAAATTCCATCGCGCCTAATAGCTCTGCAATAAATTCAAATTCCGTTAGGCAAAATACTCAAGCAAATTCCATTTTTGCGCCACTTGAAATTTCTGCAAATGAGGGCGTAGATAAAATTTTAACCGCACTTGAGAGCTACTTAAATTCTCAAAATTTCGATGGCCTTATGCTAAGCAATGAGCGGCAAATTCTATCTTGCGAGAGCGCGCTTGCGGCTCTTAAAAATGCGAGCGAGCGCCTAGCTTGCGGCGAGCTTGAGCTTTTTGCATTTGAGATAAATCGCGCGATTGAGGCGATTGCACGTATTTCGCGTCCATTTGAGCGAGACGAAATTCTAGACGAAATGTTTAGCAATTTTTGCCTCGGCAAATAGCGTTTTAGCTACTAATTAGCCAAAATTCAATATAATCTCGCATTTAAAACGAGGTCTTTATGAAGGAAAGAATCCAATATTTTTTGGCGCTGGGTCTGATAAAATTTGCAAAATTCGCGCCGAAAAGCTTCATATTCGCATTTTTCGACAAGCTCGCACTTTTTGCATCGTGGAAGCTTAGCAGGCGCGTTAAAGTCGCACAAGACAACCTTCGCGCCGCCTATCCGCAAAAAAGCGAAAGTGAGCTTCATGCTCTTGCGATCGAGAATTTTCGCAGTATCGCTAGGACGCTTACCGACACACTTTTATTTTACAATGGTAGACTAAAATTTGATGATCTGATTTCAAACGGCGAGCAGGCGCTAGAGCGCGTCCGAGAGCTAAAAGGTAATAATCCGCACGGGATTTTATTTTTTACCGCGCATTTTGGAAATTGGGAAATTCTAGCTAATTTTTTCGGTGCCAATGGCTTTCCCGTCTCGGTAGTCGGGCGTCGCAGCGATAATGAGTTGATCGAAGAGCGGCTCGTGGCGCCGTTTCGAGAGCGCTACGGCAACGACCTCATTTACAAGGACGATGCGATGCGAAGGCTCGTGCAGGCGCTAAAACAGGGGCGCAACGTAGGCATTCTGCCCGATCAAAAGCCGGGCCCTAAAAATAGCCTGATTACGACTTTTTTTGGACGGCAGTGCTACACCACAAAGACCATCGCGTCGCTTTATTTGAAATTTCGCCCCGTGCTGATACCCATTTTTGCGCGTCGCGGAGAGGATAATCGCTACGAGATCGTGATTAAGGATTTTCCGCCGCTACCTGAAGGGCTAAATAAGGACGAGGCCGAGCTGTTTATCACGCAAAAGTGCAACGACATTTTCGAAGAGGTCGTGCGAACCGCGCCGCAGCAGTGGTTTTGGATACACAAACGATGGAAGATGGACTGATGGCGCGGCAAATTTCAAGAGGCGAGAGCAGACAGGGCGCCATAAAAAATTTATCCGCGCCGCAGGGCTCGCGCCTCTTTGCAAAAGAGCAAAGCGTCGAAAATTTAGGTAGTGCCGCGCGAGAAGGTAAAATTTTAAATCGCGAAAGCTCTATGGCGATCGCCGCCGCGCGAGCGAGCAAAAATTCGGACTTCAAAAATTTCATATCGGTTTGCGGCTGCTCCTCTTGTGCTTTGCGGCACGAAAATTTTAGAGCTAAAAATTTAAGATTAAGCGCTCCAGGTTGTGCGTGGTACGCAGGCAGTGGCTCTTTAAATTTAAACAGCGAAAGCTCCTGCGCAAATCCGCCTGCCGCTAAAAATCCGCATCGAAAAGCGCTCATCTTAAGCGACGGCCGCAAGGGGCACGAGAACCAAAGCATCGCATTTTGCGAGCTAAGAGGGCTTGAGTTTTGCATTTGCAAGATCGCTTACGCAAACAAGCTTCTTAAACTCTGCTCCTACGCGCTTGATTTTTTCGGGCTTTATTTTAAAATTTTTAAGTGCGACCTCAGTGGGGGCGGCACGGCCGCGGACTGCAAAAATGGATCGAATTTAAATAGTTCCGCTCTAAACAGCTCCGTCGCGCCGGATAATGCAAATTTAGATGTCGCGCCGAATGGCACCAATTCAGACGCCGTATCATATAACGAAAATTTAGACGCTGCATCAGATCGCAATTTAAATTTCGCAGATTTCGATCTGTTCGTAGGCGCGGGCTCTACGATCTATTACGCGCTGAAATTTTACGCGCGCAGATACGCAAAGCCGAGTATAGCGCTAATGTATCCGAAGGGCTACCGCAAGGATTTTAGCGTCATCATCGCAGGCGCGCATGACCGCCCAAAGCCGCGCGCAAATCTTAAAATTTCGCCCGTCTCGCTTAGTTTTTCGCGCCCGCAGGGGCTGTATAAGCCGCAGCGCAAGGCGGTAGGATTTATCATCGGCGGGTCGAATTCCTGCTTTGAGATGGGGGATGAAATTTTAAAGCAGATCGAGGGCGTGAGGGCGCAGTTTGCGGACTGCGAGTTTGCGCTAACGACCTCTCCGCGCACGCCGCAGGCTACCGAGAGCGCGCTAGAAAAACTCGGCTGGGATTACAGCGTGATTTATAGCCGCGAGCCCGTAAATCCGATCGGCGATTTTTTGGCGCAGTGCGAGTGGGTTTTTATCAGCGAGGACAGCGTCTCGATGATAAGCGAGGCTGCATCTAACGGGAGCGCGAGCGTAGCTATTTTGAGTTTAAAGCGCAAAGACGCTCATAATAAATTTGACGATTTTATAAGCGCTCTCGTTTCTACGGGGTATGCTAGGCGCTATGACGAAACGTTAAAAAAGACCGCGAAGTACGATCTTAAGGCGTTTGTGAGGGAGATAAAAATATGAGGGTCGTGCAAATCCTGCCCGAGCTGAACGAAGGCGGCGTCGAGCGCGGCGTAGTCGAGCTAAATAGAGAGTTTGCGCGGCGCGGCATCGAAAATTTCGTTATCAGCAATGGCGGCAAATTGGCGCCAAAGATAGAAAAAGATGGCGGCGTGCACGTACAGCTCGATGTTTGCTCCAAAAATATCCTAAGCGTTGCGGCGCGCGTTTTAAAGCTGCGTAAAATTTTAAGCGGGATCGCTCCCGACATCGTGCATGTCCGCTCCCGCGTGCCGGCGTGGCTGGTTAAATTTGCCCGCCCGCGTGCAAAGATCGTAAGCACCGTGCACGGGATAAATTCCGTAAATTTCTACAGCAAAATCATGACGGATGCGGACGCGATCATCTGCCCAAGCGGCTATACGCGCGATCACGTGGTGCGAAGCTACGGCGCGGATGCGGCCAAGATCACGATTATTCCGCGCGGCATCGATCTAGAAAAATTTAATCCCAAAAATTTAGACGAGCGCTTCATCGCGGAATTTCGGCAGAATTTTAACCTCGCGCAAGATGATTTCATCGTCTCCGGCGTTGGGCGCATCACGCAGATTAAGGATTACAAAACCCTAATCCGCGCCGCGGCTTTAGCAAGCGAACAAAAGCTTAAAATTTTGATCGTAGGCGGCGTGGGGGCGGGTCGCGACGAGTATTTTTCGGAGCTAAAATCGCTCGTAGAGGGGCTTGGACTGGGCGAGCGCGTAATTTTTACGGGCTCGCAGAGCAAGCTAGCCGAGATTTACTCGCTCTCATCGGTCACGGTAAGCGCTTCGAGCAAGCCCGAGAGCTTCGGGCGCTCAATGGCCGAGGCGATCGCGTTGAACTGCCCGGTGATAGCGACCCGTCACGGCGGCGCGCTCGATATTATCAAAGAGGGCGAAAACGGCTATTTTTTTAACGTGGGCGACGCGCAGGCGCTGGCGGGGCTGTTTGCCCCCGCGCGCGAGCTGAAATTTGACGGCTACGGCTACGTTTCGCAAAACTTCAGCCTAGAGCAGATGGTAGAAAAAACGATAAAGGTTTATGAGAGTTTAATATGAAAAATTTTTTTTACGAAAACGGCGCGCCTAGCGGCTGGAGGATCACATTTTTAACGCTGCTTCTTCTTTGGTGCGCGTCGCTGTTTTTTAAAAACGCAGTCTATCAGATCTCCTTTGCAGCGCTAAATTTACTCTTTTTGGCGCATCTATTGTATTTTAAAAACTACGCAATTCTAAGCGAAATTTTGAAAAAGACGCGATTTATCGCGATTTGTTTCGTTTGCCTGATAGCGACGCTAGCAATCTCAAACCTCCTAAACGAGGCCGTGATCTCAAAAAAAGCATGGCAGAGCACCCTATTTTTTATCCTTAGATACGGCGCGATATTTTTGGCGCTTTGTTATTTTTACAAGCTCAAATTTTTTGATCAAAACGCCGTTTTTGCCTTTTTGTTCGTGGGGCTTGGAATTTTATCGGCAAGCGTGATCTATCAGTTTGCAAGTAGCAGCGACGCAATCGTCTTTTCAAGTGACTCTGTTCGCGGAGGTCTTAGCGGAGCGCTTTCGAACCGCAATATTTTAGGGCTTTTTATGGGCTTTGGGCTCTGCCTTAGCGCGGTGGCGATACGGCGGCCTTTGGCGCTTAAATTTGCGGCTCTATTTTTGTTTGCATTTTTTATGATCTTTTCATTTTCCAGAGCGGCGTGGGTCGGCGCCTTCTGCGCGCTTGCGTTTTACGGCGCGCTAAATTTAAAGAGCCTAAACAAAAAATACCTGCTTTTCACGGTAGGTTTCATCGCGCTTTTTGCCGTTTTGCTTGCGCTTTCGCCGTCGTTTGAGCAAAGGCTAGCGGCGCTATTTAGCGGCAACTCCTCAGGCAGGACCGTGATTTGGAGCTATATTTTAGAAATGGCGCAAGAAAAGCCTATCTTAGGCTACGGGCTGGGCTCATATATAAATTTGCCGGGCTCCCCGGTCCTAGAGCATCCTGAATATAACGCGCCGCACAATCTATTTTTAGAAATTTTACTTTATAGCGGCGCGCTGGGCCTCATATTTTACGGCGCGATCCTATTTAGCGTTTTTAAAGAGTGCGTTCAAAGCAGGCAGTTTGGGATTCTCACGCTTCTAATCTATCTTTTGATAGATTGCCAGTTCGATCACGGCGCGTATCTGTCGAAAGAAGCGCTAAGTCTGGCTACGATACTAAGCTTTTTGGCATATCGCATGAGGATTGAGCGATGATCTACGCGGCGCTTTTGGCTTTTGCGGCGCTTTTTGCGTGGTTTTGCCTGCGCTTTGCGTGGTGGGCGAAGGATCTGCCTTACGAGTATCCGCGCGTGCTGATGTATCATATGATCCGCAAGCATCTGCCAAAGCACGCCTCTAAATTTAACCGCCTACGCGTGACCCCCGCCGCGTTTGAAAAACAGCTTGCGTGGCTGAATCGAAACGGCTTTACGAGCTACACTCTAAGCGAGCTTGCAAGCTTGGGTAGCAAGCCTGCGAAGGCTGTTTGTATTACCTTCGACGACGGATATCGCGATAATCTTACGGGCGCCCTGCCTCTTTTGCAAAAATACGGCTTTAAGGCGACGATTTTCATCGTGAACCGGCGCTTTGACGGGAATTGGGCGACCGATAAGGATCTGAAAAAATCAAGCGACGAGCTAAATCGCGAGGAGATGCTAAGCGACGAGGAGATCCGCGAGCTTTTGCGAAGCGGGCTTATCGAGATCGGCTCGCATACGCTCGATCACGCAAACTTGCCTAGCTTGGACGCGGCAGAGCAGCTGCGCCAGATGAGCGAATCAAAGCGCGAAATAGAGGCGAAATTTGAGATCTCTTGCGGCGCCTTTGCCTATCCGTTCGGCTTTTACGACGAGATTAGCGTGCGCTGCGCGCGCGAGGCGGGATTTAGCTGCGCCGTTACGACGCAAAACGACGTGTTGCGCCCACACTACTCAAATTTTGAAATTCCGCGCATCATGGTTAGCGGCAGGCAGGGGCTTTTTAGCTTCATTTTGAAGATGAAAAAGGGCAGAAATAGATGAAAATCGCCTATCTTTGCTGCTCCAGATTTTACGGCGGCGTCGAAAAGATCGTAATCGACTCGCTAAATGAGCTTTGCAAAAGCGAGCAGGCGGCGCTCATCGTGCCCGATAAATGCGAGTTTTTGCAGCGCCTGGATGCGCGCGTGCAAATTTATCAGTACAAAAGCCGCGACAAGCGCTACAATCCGTTTTTGTTCGCTGAAATTTATCGGTTTTTACGCTCGGGTGGATTTGAAATTTTACATTCGCACGGCGCCAAAGCCGCACAGATCGGCTTTGTGGTCGAAAAATTTTTAAGCCTTAAGCTTGTCGCGACCAAACACAACGACCGCAAGGCGCCCGTTTTTGATCGCGTGCCAAACGTCATCGCAGCCTCTCGCAAGGTCGCAACCACGATAAATCACGCCGCGAAGGTGATATATTTCGGCATAGAGCCGCGGCTGGAGTTTGCAAATCATGAAATTTGCGCGCGCTGCAAGGACGCGGAGGGTGCCGCAAACGAAGCGCTCAAGGAAACAAAGGATGCGCGCGGCGACTCGGCTGGCGCTGCGGACACGTCGCAAAATATGACCGGCGTTGCATTTGCGTCGCAAGATACGCCTGATGGGGCAAGTGTATCGCAAGATAGGGCTTTTGATGCGGACGCATCGCAAAATAAAACTAGCAGCGTATTCGTATCGCAACAGGGCGCAAACGCGGCGGCAGGAAATTTTAAATTTAGTATCGTTGCAGTCGGCAGACTCGATAAGATCAAGGGTTTTGATCTTTTGATCCGCGCCGTAAGCGAGCTGAAATTTGATTTCGAGCTTAAAATTTACGGTCAGGGCGGCGAGAGGCAAAATTTACAAAATTTAATCGATTCGCTAAAATTGCAGGACTGCGTGCAGTTGTGCGGCTTTTGCGACGACGTTGCGGCAGCTCTGAGCGCATCGCACCTGCACGTCATCAGCTCGCGCAAGGAGGGCTTTCCGGTGATTTTGATCGAAGGTATTTTTTATTCGCCCGTGCTGATCTCTACCCGCGTGGGCGGAATTTCTGAAATTTTAAGCGAGGAGTTTTTATACGAGGCGGCGGATCTGGGCGCTAAAATCGATGAAATTTACCGCACTTACGGCAAATACGCCCGGGCTTTTGCGCAAAAACACGCCGGTCTAAAGCAAACTTTGACGCTACAAAATTATATTAGCTCGCTTAAAAATTACTACGAGGAGCTGTTATGCGAAGCCTAAAGATCGTGCATTGCGGCATTTTCAACGAATACGACGACGGCAGTTTTTTCTACGGCATGGAGCGCAAGATCAGCCACGGCCTCGTTCGCGGCGGGCACTTCATCTATGATTTTAGCTACCGCGATTGGGAGCGGAGCCTGCGCTTTTGCGGGCTGAAAAATAGCGGCTTAAAAAAAATGAACGCCAAACTCGTGCGTATCTGCGAAAACATCGGCGCCGATCTGCTTCTGATCGGTAAGGCCGAAAAGATAAAATTTGATACCCTAAGCCGCATCAAAAAGCTACTGCCGAAGATCAAAATAATCCAGTGGTACGCGGATTTAAGAAGCGCCGATAGCGGCGATTTTAATAAAATTTCCTTAGCCGATGCGTTTTTTTGCACCAACGCCACGGATCTGGCGGAAATTTCGCGCCGCAATCCAAATACCCTAGTTTCGTTTATGCCAAATATCTCGGATGCCGCATTCGATAGGAATTTTGAGTCGGAAAAGAGCCACGACGTCCTTTATATCGGCAACGACTATCTGCCTAACAGAAAGGAATTTATCGAGACTCTAAAGCAACTATGCGCTAAAGAGGGCATAAATATTAAAATTTACGGAAGTTTAGGCGAGCCCTTTGTATTTGGGGAGCGGTTTCAGCAAGAAATTTCGCGCTCTAAAATAGCGATAAATTTTAACGCGGATGACGGCGTTTGGAAACCGAATGAAAATAAAATTTTATACTCATCCGATCGAATGGCTCAATTTATGGGGTGCGGAGTTTGCACATTCAGCCCCGCTATAAAGGGCTTGGATAGACTTTTTGCGAACGGGCGCGATGTCGTATATTTTAGCGATGTAGAGGATTGTTTTGCCAAGATCAAAGAATGCTTGCAAAACGGAAGTTTCGAAGCTATCGGCAGAAGCGGGCGGGCTAGGGCGCTAGAAATCGTAAATGCTACGCGCGTATCTAAATTTATGCTGGAGCTAACGTTTGGCTTGACGCTTAGCGAAGATTACGAATGGCGCGAGTTCGTCTATAAAAACGGAGAGAAATTTAGATGATTTATTTTGCGGCGTTTCTGATCTTTGCCGCCGCAGCGGGCGTTTCGCTGCGGTATAACTGGTGGCGGATCCCGCAGGGCTGGCATAAGGCGCGGGTGCTGATGTATCATAGCGTAGAGGAACATAAGGGCGATAAATTCGACAAATGGCGTCTAAGACCCGCTGATTTTGAAAGACAGATCGCGTGGCTTGCGAAAAACGGCTTTAGCAGCTTTAAGTTTAGCGAGCTTATCGCGCTAGATCGGCTGCCTAAAAAGGCGGTTTGCATTACGTTTGACGACGGGTTTGAAAATAATTTTACTAGCGCCTTTGAAATTTTGAAAAAATACGATTTTAAAGCGAGTATATTTTTGGTGCCGGATGCCGTGCAAAACGACTGGGAGCGTGTCAACACCGCTCATCTTGCAAGGATGCTGAGCGAGGAGCAAATTTTAAAAATGCAAGCAAGCGGACTAGTTGAGTTTGGCGCGCATACGATGCACCACGTAAATTTAGACCTTACCTACGCGAGCGATCCGCAGCTCGCAGCAGATGAGATCATCGCATCCAAGGCTCGCGTAGCGCGTATTTGCGCTCAGCCTTGCGAGGTGTTTGCCTACCCGTACGGTAAATTTAACGACGAAATTTTAAATATCGCCAGATCAAATTTTAAAGGCGCGGTGGTCGTCAAGCGCGGACTTTACGAGGCGGGCGACGACAAATACGCCGTAAAGCGTATCGGCATTTTGGGCACGGAGGGGTTTTTTGATTTTTGGCTGAAATTTACGAGGATAAGGAACAAACTATGATTAAAGCATCCGTTTATGCGATAGTGATGAATGAGGAGCGCCACATCGAGCGTATGCTGCGTAGCGTGGCGGATTTTGCCGAGATCATAATCGTCGATAGCGGCAGCACCGATGCCACGCTGCAGATCGCGCGTAAATTTACCGATAAAATTTACCATCACGACTGGCAGGGCGAGGGGGTGCAGAAAAACTACGCGTTTTCGCTCTGCAGCAACGAATGGGTGCTCAATCTCGACGGCGACGAGGAGGTAAGTCCTGAACTAAAGGGCGAGATAGAGGAGTTTATGAGCCAGAGCAATTACTCTGCGCTGGATATTAAATTTCATGAATACTCGCTAGGGCGCAGATGCTCCGATCTCGTGCGCAAAAACACCCACATCCGCTTCTTTCGCAAGGAGTGCGGCGAGTATAAAAATATGGGAGTGCACGCGCAAATTTCGATCATAAAAGGTGCGGTAAAAAAGAGCAAATTTTGCATTAATCACTTTAGCGAAAAGCCGATCGCCGAGCTCGTTACGAAAAACAACAACTACTCCACGCTGCGCGCGCATGGGGATTTTGAGAAGGGCAAGAAGCCGAGCCTTGCGAAGCTTCTGCTGATCTATCCGTTTGCGTTTTTTAAATCATACATTTTGCGCAGATCGCTTTTTGACGGGCGCAAGGGATTTATCACGGCAAACATTAACGCATTTTACGCGTTTTTAAAAGAGGCGAAACTTTACGAGAAGTATCTTAAAAAGGGCGAAGATTAATCGAAATGATAGAAAATTTTAGCTATCATTGGGACTTAAATTTAACGGCGAAAAGGGCGAAAAAATGGACAAAAAAGTAGTAGCGGCGCATAAAATTTCAGACGAAGAATATGAAAAAATTTTAAAAATTTTAGGTCGCGAGCCGAATCTGCTCGAGCTTGGGATTTTTAGCGCGATGTGGAGCGAGCACTGCAGCTATAAATCGAGCAAAAAATATTTAAGCGGCTTTCCGACCAAGGCGCCTTGGGTTATCCAGGGCCCCGGCGAAAACGCAGGCGTCATCGACATCGGCGGCGGCATGGCTGCGGTTTTTAAGATGGAAAGCCACAACCACCCTAGCTTCATAGAGCCGTTCCAAGGCGCTGCGACCGGCGTGGGCGGGATACTGCGCGATATCTTTACGATGGGCGCGCGCGTCGAAGCCAACATGAACTCGCTTCGCTTCGGCGAGGTGCGAGGAATAAGCGAGAATGCCAGGAAGCAGCGCTATCTGCTTAAGGGCGCGGTTGCTGGCATCGCGCACTACGGCAACTGCATGGGCATCCCTACGATAGGTGGCGAGACGGCGTTCGACGCTAGCTTTGACGGCAACATTTTAGTTAACGCCTTTGCTCTAGGTATCGTTAAAAAGGATGAAATTTTCTACGGCAGGGCCGAAGGCGTGGGCAATAGCGTGATCTACGTGGGCTCCAAAACCGGTCGCGACGGGCTCGGAGGGGCCGTGATGGCGAGCGATAGCTTTAATGATGCGAACAAATCTCTGCGCCCAACCGTGCAGGTGGGCGATCCGTTCGCCGAAAAGCTGCTGATGGAAGCGTGCTTGGAGCTTTTTAAAACCGACTACGTCGTGGGTATCCAGGATATGGGTGCTGCGGGGCTTACTTCAAGCAGCTTTGAGATGGCGGGGCGCAGCGGTAGTGGTATGAGATTAAGCTTAGATAAGGTGCCGATGCGCGAGGCGGGGATGAGCCCGTACGAGCTGATGCTAAGCGAGAGCCAGGAGCGCATGCTGATCTGCGCCAAAAAGGGCTGCGAGGAGAAAATCAAAGAAATTTTTGCCAAATGGGATCTCGACGCCGCCGTCATCGGCGAGGTGACGGATAGCGGCAAGATGGAGCTTTTTTGGCACGGCGAGCTAGCGGGTGTTATCCCGATCGAGCCGCTTAGCGAAGCCGCACCCGTGCTGGATCGCCCGATAAAAGAGCCTGCATATATGGCGCAGATCGCGCGGCAAAATTTGTGTGGTTGCGGTGCGAGCGAGCGCGAGCTGGACGCGGCGTTTGATAAAATTTTTGAGGACCCCGAAGTGCTAAATAAATCCTACATCTACGATCAATACGACGCTAACGTAGGGCTAAACTCCGCCAAGCGTCCCGGCATGCTGGGCGCTGCGGTGATGCGCGTTAAGCAAAACGGCGTAAAGCTCGCGATGGCTGCTGACTGTAACACGCGGATGAATTACGTCCATCCTCGCATAGGCGCGGCGCTCGCGGTAGCATCGGCGGGGCGAAAGGTCGCTATGAGCGGTGCAACGCCTCTAGCCATCACCGATTGCCTAAACTACGGCAATCCGCAAAATCCCGAGGTTATGTGGCAGTTCGCGCAGGGCTGTGAGGGGATCAAGCAGGCTTGCGCCGCGCTAAATACCCCGGTCATCAGCGGCAACGTAAGTCTTTATAACGAAACGGGCGGCGTTAGCATTCAGCCCACTCCCGCGATCGTATGCGTGGGCGCGAACGAGGGCGAGATCATCCCTAGCGATTTTTGCGCTAGCGGCGTGAGCGTCTATCTGGTAGGCGATACGAAGGGCGTTTTTGCGGGCTCGCTTTATATGAAAGCGGTGGAAAACCGCGTCGCAGGCAGCCTACCTGAGTTAAATTTAAAGGCAGAGCGCGCGCTGTGGGACTTCGTGATCGAGGCGGGCAAGAGCGGGGTTTTGGAATTTGCAAACTCCGTAGGTATCGGCGGCGTGGCGATCACGCTTGCGAAGATGGCGTGCGTGGGCGGCGTAGGCGGCGAGTTTGAGATGAGCTGCGACGATAGCAGAGATATTTTCGACGAGAGCTTTTCGCGCGCGATTTTCGGCGTGCGCGACGAGGCGAAATTTAAAGAGCTGGCCGCAAAATACGGGTTAAGCTTGATGCGACTAGGCACCAGCGGCGGCGAAACGTTTCGCATAAATTCCGTCCGTAAAAACCTTGCTGCATTAAAAGAAATTTACTTCGGCGAGTTTGCCAAGATCATAAAGAGCGAAGATTAGCGCGTGCTTAGCATCATATTTCTTTTAATCGCGCTGTATATTTTCGCGCAGATCGGCGTGGCTTTCGGCAACTCCGGCTATCGCGGCAAGGCGCAAATGCAGCTAGGAGAGGCTAAAATTTTAGTAGCGCTTCTAGCCAAGGTCGCCAAAAGCGACGGGCACGTAAGCGAGTCCGAAGCCGCGATGATAAGCGAAATTTTAGACGATTTGGTGCGCCAAATGGGCGCCGGCGAACGCGAACGCCAGGCGCTGAAGCTCGTTTATAAGCTCGAGAAAGAAAACCTCGCAAATGTTCGCGAGCTCGCCGAGAAATATAACCAAACCTACCGCCCAAGCCCGAGCCGCAAAACTGGGCTAATCTATTTCTTTTTAAATTTAGCCTACGTCGATCGCGGTTTTAGCGCGGCAGAGCGGCGCACAATCTCGCAGATCTGCGACGGATTGGGCATTGCGGAGCATATCCAAAGCCAGATATTCGCGACCTTTGAGCGCAGCTTTTACGGCACCTATTACGAAAACAGCGGCGCACAAAGCAGCTCCGCTTACGACGAATATGACGGCTATAGCACAAGAAGCGGCGGGTATTGGGACAAATACGGCGGCAGAAGCACGGGCGGCTACGGAAGTAGCAGTTACGGCGGCGGCACCGGCTACGGATATGGCGGCACGGCGGATTCGGGCTACGGAGGCTCGCAAAGCTCGAGCGGCTCATACGGCGGGTATTCGAGTGGATATGGCGGTTATTCGGGCGGCTCGCAAGGCTCCGCCAAAAGCAAAAGGGATCCGTATGAAATTTTGGGGCTCTCCAAGGACGCTACGTTTAGCGAGATCAAGAAAAAATATCGCGAGCTCGTGAAAAAATACCATCCCGACATCCTGATGGGCAAGGGCGCGGACGAGGAGATCATCCAGGAGGGCACGAAGAAGCTTCAGGAGATCAACGAGGCGTATAAAATTTTAAAGGAGCGCTTCGGCGAGAAGTAGGGCGAGCAAATTTTAAAATTTGAGGGTGCAGAGCGTCTTAAAATTTTGAGGTAGGGCTCGCGATACGCCGACAAGGTGCGGCGAAAGATTAGAATTTGAGGAGTGATAAATGAAAAATTTTATAGTTTTTGCCGTTTTGGCGGCACTACTTGGAGGATGCGCGAGCAAAAAAGATCAAAGCAAGATTGCCCGATCGGAAGATAGCGTATTGCTAAGTTATGACAGAAATATTTCTACTGAGTACCGAGCTCATAACGGAAAGCTTTATAAAAACGGTAAAGTGTTAGGCAAATATCTTACGGCACCGGGACTTGGTATGCAGATTTATACGGATGAAATGGGAAATGGTTATATAGATCCCAGTGCGATAAAGGAACATAATTCTAAAAAAATTACGGAGATAATATTCGTTCCGAACGAATTTCTTAAAGTAATCTCTTTTAGCCATAATGACGGCGTTTGTAAAGCATTGTCCGCAGGAAAATATGTACATATAAAGGAGTATATCACTATATATTCACGAGGTGAGCCGATCGTGGCATATAGTTATGATGTTTTGATGTCAAGAAAAGGAATGGGGAAAATTTCATCCAGGTATGATTTCGTTAATGAAAAGTTATCTTATGTGGATAAAAAAATTTTAGAAAAACTAAATTCGACAGTAGCAGATCATGTGAAAAAATCCGTCGTGCTTAGCGGTGCTACGCTTCTTGGTCTGCTTTGCAGAGAAAAGTCTAAAAGGTTGGATTAAATTTGAGGAGTGATAAATGAAAAATTTTATAATTTTTGCCGTTTTGGCGGCACTACTTGGAGGATGCGCGATATTGCGTCCGGCTAAGAGCGATAAGGAGTTTAAATTTTACGACGGCAACAAAACCGTGATCTATAAATTTGCGGGCGAGGATCTGTATGAAAACGGCAGAAGCTTGGGCGTGTATTCTATAGATAGAAACGAGTTTAGGATGCTTGTGCTCGATGAAGCGGGCAAGTCTTACGGCAATAACTATAAGTCCGCGCTGAATGCCAAGCGGATGAAATTTTATCTTTTTAACGACGAAAGAGCTATGGTATTTAGCATTTGGCATAAAGATGGGATTTGCAGCGTCTATAATGCAGGCAGATACGTAAATTTCGACTATACTTCAAATATGTTTAAAGACGGCGATTGGCTTTATGCGGACGGTAGAATTTCAAAAAGCGAGAGCTCGGTGCAAAATATGAGTTCAAAAACGTTGAGTGCATATAAAAATATGAATTTTGAAAAAGCGGTCGATCGCAAAGATATGAAATATATCGCGGAGGACTTGGCTGTGGCTGGATTTTTCAAAAAGGCGACCGAGGGTCTTAAAACCATGATCTTAGACGATTTTTGCAGATAAACTTCGAGGGAGTTATGGATAAAATTAAAATTTTAACGCTGTTTGCGGCGGCCGCGCTGCTTGCGGGTTGTATGAAGGTAAAGTATTCGCAAGCCGAGCTGCATCCGGAAAATTCCGTGATGATGAGCTACGACGGGCAGACCGTCACCGAGTATAAAATTTCAGGCGGCGTGCTTTTAAAAGATGACGCAATCTTAGGAAGATATGAAGAGGAGGGCTCCAATCTCTATCTATTTACGGACGAAAGAGGAGTCGGCACGGCTAAGGATCAAATTTCGCAAAGAGCTCTAAATAAATTTACGATCTACGTTTTTACGCCCAATAAAGAGCTACGAATCGCCGAGTATTCCGCGAGCGGCGGCGTTTGTAAGGCCTTTGCGGAGGGCAAATTCGTAAGCCTGACAGAGCACTTTAGCGGCTACGCTTCCTCCGCACCGCTTTATTCATACTCGTTTTTGGCTTCGGTGTCGCAAAGCGCCAGCGCAAATGTGATCTCACGCTACGAATACGTGGGCTCAAGACTAAAAAATAGTAGGGCATTTTTGCAAAGTCCGCATACGGCTCTAGGCAATACGGTGAAAGAGAGCATCGAGTGGCACCAAGACAAATTGCGCGATATTTGTAAGTTAAAATTTTAAAACCAAACCAACACGAAAGGGAAAACATGGGATTTTTATCCAAAGACGAAGAGCCGCAGAAGCAGGGCGCTAAAAAGGCGGCGAAGCAACCGCCGATCTTGATGAAGCAAACGCAAGAGGTGATCACCAATATCGAGAAATATCTGGGCGCGCCTCTGCTTACTTACTTCAATTCGGGCGCTGGCAGCGTCTGCGGCAACGACGCGATCAGTATCAACGACCATCTTAAAGGCAAGCATTTCGAAAAGCTCTACCTTTACATCAAAAGCGACGGCGGCAGCGGCATCGCATCGCTCAAGATCGTCTCTATCCTGCGTAACCACTGCGACGAGCTGATCGCGCTGGTGCCGGCAAATTGCGCTTCGGCGGCTACGATGATGGCGCTTGGGGCGAATAAAATTTTAATGGGGCCGCTAGGCTATCTCACGTCGGTCGATACCTCGCTGCGCCACGAGCTTTCGCCGGTTACGAACACCAACGATCAAGCCAACGTATCGATGGACGAGCTAAGTCGCGTGGTGAAGCTTTGGAAAAATAACGAGCGCCCGAACGACGAGAATCCGTACAAGGAGCTTTACAAGTATATCCATCCGCTCGTTTTCGGCGCCGTCGATCGCGCAAGCAGCCTGTCGCTTAAAATTTGCCGCGAAATTCTGCGCTACCACTTCGAAGATGAGCAAAAGATCGCCTTTATCAGCGACAAGCTAAACAGCGGCTATCCGTCGCACGACTATCCGATCTTATTCAGAGAGGCTAACGAGCTTGGGCTTCAGGTCGAGAAGATGGATACACGCCTAAGCGAGATGCTTCAAATTTTAAACGAGCTCTACGCCGAGATGGGGCAGCGCACATTCACCGACTTCGATGAGAACAACTATCACGACAATAACATCGCCAACATCATCGAAATTTCGGGATGCCAGATCTACTATCAGATCGACAAGGACTGGTTTTACCGCGAGGAGGAGAAGCGCTGGATCGTGCTAAACGACGAGAGCTCGTGGCGCAAAAACGAACTCGACGGCAAAAATATCAAAAACAGCATCTATTATATTTAGTGCGGTTTTGGATTGCGTGCCGCTTTAAATTTACGGCTTGTAAAATTTAAATCGGCGCGCAAAATTTAAACGAGCAGCAGCGGCAAAAGCAAGCGCAACCTAGCTCAGCGATAAAAGCTGCGCCGTGAAATTTTAAATTTAACCGGTTCGCGCCGATCTTTTCGGCTAAGCTTACACTGCGGTTTAAATTTACGTTTTGCGCTCGGCTTTTAAATTTAGCCTCTGCAAGCGGTACAAAATTTTAAAATTTACGTCCGCGCGAGCAAGGCGGCGGCATTTGAGAAGTAAAATTAAAATTTGCGCGCGGTAAATTTAGAAAATTTCGCTTTGCCGATTTCCGCTTCATAAATTCGGCAAAATTTTAAAATTTAAAGGGTTTTTGCGATGAAATTTTTTATCTCGTCTCTGTTTTTGGCTCTGTCGCTGCTCGGCTGCGCGGGCAAAAACTCGCTCGCAACCGATAAAACCTACGTTCTTTCGGACGAGCTTAGGGGTACGAAATACGCTTTTTACGGCGGAAATCTCTACGAAAACGGCGCGATTTTAGGCCCTTACGAAACGCGCGGCGATGCGAAGCTTGCGATTTTAGGCGGTAGCGGCGCAAATTTAGACAAAAATGCAAAGCTCATAAAACTATATTTTTTCGAGCGCAGATACGGCGCGATCTACGCCGTAAGCCACAAAAACGGGGTCTGCGCCGAGTATAATAAGGGAAATTTCGTAGATTTTCAAATTTTATTTAATATTTTTCAAAGCAAAGAGTGGTTTAATTATAGCGGCGGCATTTCTCGCGATAATGAGAGGCTAAAAGAGCTGAGTTCGGCGCGCATGGCGAAATTTAAAGACGCAAAGCTCGGCGCGGCGGATGAAAAGATGAGGCGCGAGTATCAAAAGACTCGCCGCGAGGCGATTTTGTATTTTCAGCTTAACGCAAACGATATGCGCGAGCTGATTTTTAAAAGATTATGCGAATAAATTAAAAGGAGAAAAGATGAGAGCGTTAATCAGCGTCAGCGATAAAGAGGGCGTCGTAGAGTTTGCCAAAGGGCTTGAGCAGCTAGGATTTGAAATTTTAAGCACGGGCGGCACGTTTAAGCTTTTGCGCGAAAACGGCGTCGGTTCGCTCGAGGTTAGCCAGTACTCGGGCTCGCCCGAGATGTTTGAGGGACGGGTTAAGACCCTACATCCAAAGATCCACGGCGGAATTTTGTATAAGCGAAGCGACGCAAATCACGTAAGCCAAGCCGTGCAGTACGACATCGGCGGCATCGATCTCGTTTGCGTAAATTTATATCCTTTTAAAGCGACCGTAGCCCGCACCGACGATTTTTCCGAGATTATCGAAAATATCGACATCGGCGGCCCCGCGATGGTGCGCTCGGCAGCTAAGAATTTCGCAAGCGTCTATGTCGTTACTAGCCCGCTTGATTACGGCGCGGTTTTGAAAATTTTGGCGAGCTCGGACGAGAGCGAGAAGCTGAAATTTAGGCAAAATTTAATGATAAAAGCTTACGAGCACACCGCAGCCTACGACGCGATGATCGCAAACTATATGAACGAGCGCTTTAACGGCGGCTTCGGCGCGAAAAAATTTATCACGGGCAGCAAGGTATTCGATACTCGCTACGGCGAAAATCCACACCAAAAGGGCGCGCTGTACGAGTTCGAGGACTTTTTTAGCAAGCACTTTAAGAGCCTAAAGGGCGAGGCGAGCTTTAACAATATGACCGATATGCACGGCGCGCTGATGCTGGCTAGCAGCTTCGGGGAGGCGCCTGCGGTAGCGATCTGCAAGCACGCCAATCCATGCGGCTTTGCCGTAAAGGGGAGCCTGCTTGAAAGCTACGTAGAGGCGCTAAAATGCGATCCAGTCTCGGCATACGGCGGCGTCGTGGCGATAAACGGCGTTTTGGACGAGGAGCTGGCGCATAAAATTAACGAAATTTTTGTCGAGGTTATCCTTGCCGCCCGCGTTACGCCCGCAGCGCTTGCGGTATTTGAAAAGAAAAAGCGTATTAAAATTTTCGAGCAGGGCGGGGAGTTTTTAATTCGCGAAAACGACAAGTATGATTTTAAATTTATTGACGGCGGCTTCGTATATCAGCAGCGCGACTACGTGGGCGCGGGCGAGGTCGCAAATGCCCGCTGCGTCACGGGGCGCGCGGCGAGCCAGAGCGAACTTGATGATCTAAAAATCGCGTGGCAGATCGCTGCGCTTACGAAGAGCAACTGCGTGGTTTACGTCAAAAATCGCGCGATGGTCGCGATCGGCATGGGTATGACGAGCCGCGTGGACGCCGCGCGTGCGGCAGTGGCAAAGGCTCGCGACGTGGGCGTCGATCTGAGCGGCTGCGCGCTTGCCAGCGAGGCGTTTTTCCCGTTTAAAGACAGCATCGAGATCGCCCATGCTGCGGGCGTCGCAGCGGTAGTGCAGCCCGGCGGCAGCATCCGCGACGATGAGGTGATAGCAAGCGCCGACGAGTTCGGCATGGCGATGTATTTTACGGGAGTGCGCCACTTTTTGCACTAAATTTTGCTCACTACAAAGCGTGCGCGATGTAAATGGTTGCGCTCCGCTACGCGGCGAGCGTGATGCTGATCGGACTACTTGCGCTTTGCCATACGGCTGTGCGGCGACGATTTAGCTGTGCGGCATATCGTTTTGTAGCGGCCGCGGCGCGGATCTAATGCACGGTGCTTTGTGTTGCGCGCCAATGCGGTGCGGACCTAGCTGCTCGCGCTTCACTACAGCGACTGCGTGGCGCAGGTCCAGCTGCCTCTGCTACGCGATCGTGCGCGATGTAAATTTGACTGCGCTCCGCTACGTGGCGGAGGCAGTGCGGATCTGACTGTTCGCGCTTCGTTATACTACTGCACGGCGCGGGTTTAGCTGCGCGACATACCGCTTTGTGTCGGTGCGGCGTAATCTAAATTTAATCATCCGCCGCCCCTGAATGGTCGCGAAATTTTATCTAGCGGCCGCAGCGCGTAAATTTTAAATTTAATCGCGCACGCAGCGGATGGGTTCGCGCCTCGCCGTCGTATAGCGGCGCAAAAATTTTATCTCGCGGCGCGTAAATTTCATGGCGCCTATTTTGCGTTGAAATTTCAGCGCCGTTTCGCAGCAGATACGGAGCGGAGCATAAATTTTAAGGCGGCGCCTCGTCGCGGTCGGTGCACCGTATAGACAAATTTTAATCGCGCGGCGAGCGGATGGACGCCGTGCCGCAACCTAAGCGGCGCGTAGAAAATTTAGTCGCGCGGTGGACAAGTGCCGTGCCGCAACCTAAGCGATGCGTAGATAAAATTTAATCGCGTAGTAGAGTAGCGGGCGCACCATTACGGTGCAAAACTCCCACCCCGCGAGCAGTCCGTGTCCTCGCAAAACGGCGCCTGCGGTAGAATTCGGCCGCGTCGTAAAACTCGCAAAGGCGCTAAATCAGGCTCAGATTGCGGTCGCGCGGCAGTAAAATTTTGATCCCCACGACGGTAGCAAAATCTAGTCGCGAGGCGCGACAATAAAATTTCGTGCCGCAATAGGGCGTATCAAAATCTCTAAAATCCCCACGTAAGCCGCGTGAATGGATAAATTTCATACGAGCCGTAGCGCAGGCGAATGGACGGCGCAAGGGTCTCGCTCGTGAAAGGAATAAATTTCATCGTAGCGCAGGGGCGATGAAATTCTAACCCTGCAGCGGTAGCAAAATTTTAATTCTTGTCGCGGCGATCAAATCCAACCGCTCGCCGCGTTAGCGAAATCCGCCCCCCTACTGAAGCGATAAAATTTTAATCTTGGCGACGGCGGTAAAATTTCAGCCCTCGTTATAGTATAGAATTTTAACCGCTTGCGAGGAGGTAAAATTCCGATGTTGCAGCGTGCCGCGAGGATAAGATAAAATTTTTGATCCCGCCTCACCGCAGCGATAAAATTCTAATTCTGCGACGACGGCAAGCCGAAAGCTCCGATCCTGCGGCGATAAAATTTGGGTAGCGATCCGCCGTAAGCGATAAAATTTCTCTCTTTCACTCTCGCTTCATTTAGAGATTGTAAAATTGCGCAAAATTCAAAACGAAAGGATCAAAATGAAAATTTCTAAAGTTTTAATCTGCCTCTTTGCTTTGGCGGCGGGTTATTTAGTCGCGCTCAATGCTGCAGGCGGCAGTAGCGCCGGTGCGTCGGACGCAAATTTTAAAGTTAAAGGAGGCGGCGTGAACGCAAACGTAAAAGAAATTTATCTAGCAGGCGGCTGCTTTTGGGGCATGGAGGCGTATTTTAAGCAGCTTGACGGCATAGTCGCGACGCAGGTGGGCTACGCCAACGGCAAGAGCGATAAAGCAAGCTACGAGGGCTTACATAGCAGCGATCATGCCGAGACGCTACACTTAAAATACGACGCCAACGTCATTAGCGAGCCTGAAATTTTGGCGCATTATTTCCGCATCATCGATCCGTTCTCGGTCGACAAGCAAGGTAACGACCGCGGACGTCAATACCGCACGGGCATCTACTACACCGATGAGGCGAGCGGCGAGACGGCGCGTAAATTCGTAGCCTTTAAGCAGAGCAAATATGATGAAAAGATAGCGGTCGAGGTTATGCCGCTTAAAAACTACGTCAAGGCGGAGGATTATCACCAAGACTATCTAGACAAAAACCCGGGCGGCTACTGCCATATCGATCTGCGCCTCGCTAAAAAGCCGCTTGAGGACGATGAAAAATTTAAAGTGCAAAGCAAGGAGGAGCTGAAGAAAAATTTGACCGAGCTTCAGTATCAAGTCACGCAGGAAAAGGCGACCGAGCAGCCGTTTTCTAGCGAATACGACAAGAATTATAAAAAGGGCATCTACGTCGACATCGTGTCGAAAAAACCGCTCTTTTCCTCTACCGACAAATACAACTCCGGCACCGGCTGGCCGAGCTTTTCAAAGCCGATAACGACCGATGCGATCGCGTATGCGAGAGACGACAGCCACGGTATGCAGCGCGTCGAGGTCTCCAGCCGCGTAGGAGGCAGCCATTTAGGACACGTCTTTGAGGACGGACCGAGGGATAAGGGCGGTATGAGATACTGCATCAACGGCGCTAGCTTGGAATTTATACCGCTTGAGGAGATGGACGCGCGCGGCTACGGCGAGTATAAAATTTACGTAGAGTAAAGCAGGCTAGAGCTTTAGCTCGGCGATCGGTTCGGCAGTCAGTCGGTTAGTTTTATACGGCTCGGCTGCCGATCGGTCGGCGACCGCCTGGTTTGGCGATCGGTCGGCAGAATGATCAACTACGAATGTATGCGGCGATCAAGGCGCTAAATTTGCACCTGGGCGCTGCGGCGATGAGTCTGTAGCAGCGCAGTCTTACGATCGCGCCGTTTTTATTTATGCTTCTAAATTTAAGCCGTGGACCGATTTACCTCTTTGCCTCCTCAAACAGATACTTTCTCATCATATCGTTCGCTTCAGACATACGTATTGAAACCTTTTCATAACAAGCGTAAGCTTCTTCGCTTGGCGAATTTGACATTGTAATTATTCCTCCTTCAGACATTTTTTGGCTTTCGAGATATCTATGCTCTTTCATCCTGAATTCTTCTGCTTCGCCATTAGCCAGCAACGATAATATTTTTTCTAATATATCGTTAATCTCATCGCCCTCAAAAACATAGCCATATTGTTTTCGATACTTTAATATATCCTTTCTTATCTCATCCCATTTTGGTAAACTATATAGTTCCCCGTCGCGAAGCCTCCCTAAATTCAAGGGGTCGTGTTCTTGACATATTTCATTAAATTCTCTTACCGCCGCCGCCCTCAACTCAAAAAGTATCTCTGCTTTTTTTAGCTTGCTTTTTGTTAATTCTACCTTAGATAGATAATATCCACCTATAAAAGCCGCTATAATTGACGCTGCAAATCCTATAAAAGCTCCTACAATTTTTATAAGTTCTACCCACTCCATTTTTACTCCTTTTATATAAATTTCGCTAGCGGCGGCGTTTTGCGTGGCTCTTTAAACACAGCGAGGCTCGCCGTTTGCCTATTGAAATTCTAATTTCGCGGGATTGCACTCTTTGTCGGCTTTGCAATCTTCTAACTTTTTGATCATCTCATTCAAATATTCTTTATTGTATGCCAAATCTCGAGCCATCGTCATATATTTAATTACCTCGTCTATGTCTAAAGAGTGATAAAAGTAAGTTAATGCGCAAAATAAGCAAGATTCGCCTATTTTGCCTACTTCACAAGCCCTAGATAATCTTTTTAATCCCATAGGGAATTTATTCATTTTGATTAACAGATTGCCCGATATGTCGCAAGATAAAGCATTTCCAATCTCATCTTTTTCAAAACAATTTTTATCAATGATAGTTAATAAGCTTTGACAAGCGCTATATTTACCGTCGCCCATATTGCACTTTTTAATAAGTTGCGAGATATCTTGTGAGAAAATTTTATCGCATCCTCCATAGAAGTGCGAAGCATCACAATCATTTAATGCCTTACCGAGCTCTTCGGCGGACATTTTATAAAACTCGTCGCTTAAAATTTTAACTCCCGCAGAATTTTGCTCTTGCGCCTCGCTTGGTTCCGTATCTTGCATCGCAAAAACAGCCCCGCTAAAACCGAGCCACAGCGCAAACGCCAAAAAAATACTTGCTTCATTTTCTCTCCTTCGTTCATTATTACTTGCTTATGATACCTAAAAAGCGATAAATTTTATTTATTTTGCGTGGGATTTGGGCTGCAAAGTTGTAAAATTTTAGGATATTTTAAATTTGGCTTGCGGAATTTTAAGTAAGATAAATTTTAAATTCCAAAATGCAATCCTTAAGCAAGTTAAATTTCAGCGCGATACAAGATAAATTTGAGCAGGCTAAAATTCTTGCACGTTGGAATTTAAACGAAAAACTAGGCGTCGCGATCTGGCAAACACAAAAATGCGAAGCTGAAATTTATCGCATGTCGAAATTTAAATCGCCTTTTTGGCTAAATTTAAGCTAAAAACGCTATAATCCCGTTTCTTTTATTTCGTGTTTATTTCGTGCGCTCGTAGCTCAGCTGGATAGAGCATTTGATTGCGGTTCAAAAGGTCGGGGATTCGAATTCCTCCGGGCGCACCATCTACAAATATTTTTTTCGCTATAATCCGTGAAATTTTAATCTTGGAGCAAAAATGAGAGCATTCGCCGAATGGGAAGAGCAAGAGGCGCTTTTGGTGTCTTTGCCGCACGCGGACACCGACTGGGCGCCGTATTTAGGCGAGATACGGGCGGCTTATCGCGACTTTATCGCCGTCGCAGCGAGGTTTGAGCCGGTCGTCGCGATCGCGCCGAGCCGCGAGGATTTTGAGCAAATTTGCGGCGGCTTAGCAAACGCGAGCTTCGCGCAAATCGATACCGACGATACGTGGATCCGCGATTACGGCGCGATCGACGTAGAGGAGGGCGGTAAAATCACGGGGCTAAATTTTCGTTTCAATGCCTGGGGGGGCAAGTTCGCAAGCGCTAAGGACGACGCGTTAAATTCCAAACTTTACGCCGCGAGCGCCCGTCCGCTGCGAGACGTGGATCTGATCTTAGAAGGCGGTAGCGTCGATTTTGACGGCGCGGGCACGATGCTAACTACTAGCGCGTGTTTGCTGAACGAAAATCGCAACTCCCTAAGCAAGGCCAAGCTGGACGCGCGGCTGCGTGAAATTTTCGGACTAAAAAACATAATCTGGCTGGGGCACGGCTTCATAAAAGGCGACGACACCGATAGTCACGTCGATACTCTCGCACGCTTTCTAAGCCCGCGCGTCGTGGCGATAAGCTCGTGCGACGATCCGAGCGATCTGCACTACGCAGAGCTTAGCGCGATGAAGGATGAAATTTCATCGCTGGGGTACGACGTGATCGAACTGCCGATCCCGCGCGCGATCTTTTATCGGGGGCGCAGGCTGCCCGCGACTTACGCAAATTTCGTCTTTTTAAACGGCGCGCTCATCGTGCCTACCTACGCAGACTCCGCAGATCCGCACGATCCAAACCGCGCGGCGGACGAGCTGGCGCTGTCGCGTCTGCGTGCGGCGTGTGCGGATCGCGAAGTAGTGGGAGTAAACGCGCGCGTTTTCATCCGCCAAAACGGCTCGCTACACTGCTCGTGCATGAATAAATTCAGGCTTTAAATTTAGACCGAAGGAAAAATATGAAAATTTTAAAAGTTGGGCTGATTTCGCATAAATTTGAAGGTACTAAAGCGCGCACGATAGCGCGTAGTATCGAGCTCATCGCGCGTGCAGTGGCGAAAGGCGCGCAATTAATCGTTTTGCAAGAGCTTCATCAGACGCATTATTTTTGCCAGCGCGAAAATACCGAAAATTTCGACTATGCACAGGATTTCGAGCGTGATTTGCAGCTGTGGAGCGAGGTGGCGAAGAGATTTGGCGTGGTGCTGGTAAGCTCGCTTTTCGAGCGTCGCGCCGCAGGGCTGTATCACAACACCGCCGTGGTCTTCGAGCGCGACGGCAGGATTGCCGGCAAGTACCGCAAGATGCATATCCCCGATGATCCGCAGTTTTACGAAAAATTTTATTTCACGCCGGGCGATCTGGGCTTTGAGCCCATAGATACGAGCGTGGGACGGCTCGGCGTGCTCGTGTGCTGGGATCAGTGGTATCCCGAGGCGGCGCGCGCGATGGCGCTACGCGGTGCCGAGCTACTCATATATCCGACCGCGATCGGGTGGTTCGACGGCGACGACGAGGACGAGAAGGCGCGCCAGCTGGAGGCTTGGGTCGCGGTGCAACGCGGGCATGCGGTGGCAAACTCCCTGCCCGTAATCGCCGTAAATCGCGTGGGCTTTGAAAAAGCCGCGCTTAGCGAGGCTTCGCCGGATGAAATTTTATCCGGGGGAAATGAAATTTCGGTAGCAAGCGGAGGGTTTTTGCGAGCAAGCGACGGTGGGGCGGTCCGCGATAAAATTTCGATCGTCCGAGATGAAATTTTACGCATACAAGGCGGACGCGATGGGGTTGCACATGCGGTAGATACGGGCGGTGCGGGCGGAATGTCGCTTGCCGCAAGCGGACGAGGCGCGCAGGGTGAAATTTTATGCGCTTCGAATTTGGATTGCGGACCGCTTACGTGCGGCGAGGCGGCGCAAAAGAGCCTAAAAATCTCGATAGACGTCAAATTTAACGGCGAGACTTTTGAGGTATTGCCTAGCAAACAGCGCGTGGATGGGCTCGGTAGCGAAGATGGGATTAGGTTTTGGGGCAATAGCTTTGTTTTTGGTGCGCAGGGCGAACAGCTATTTCGCGCAAACAGCACCGACGAGCTATGTGAAGTCGTAACCATCGATATGCAAAGATGCGAAAATGTGCGCCGCTGGTGGCCGTTTCTGCGCGATAGACGCGTGGAGGAGTATGGAATTCTTACCAAGAGATACGGGCTGTAGTATCCTGTATTTCGAATAGACATATGGTTTATCAGATGCACACGAGAATGAAAGCAAATAATTTTTATGGTATCAATGTGCAGAGGCGCCGCTACAATACCTTAATAGACCAAATGGGTTTAAAATTTTGATTTTGAAATGCCCGCAAAATCGGACTTTGTAAATAAATTGTAAAAAATTTGCCAAAAACTATTGACAATTTTTAAATTTTTCTCTATAATTACGTCAAGTTTTGCATATAGGTATGCGGAATGAATTTTATTTAAGGAGTAAACCATGAAAAAAGGTTTTACTATGATCGAGTTGATCTTCGTTATCGTTATTTTAGGTATATTGGCAGCTGTTGCTATTCCAAGACTTGCAGCTACACGTGATGATGCTGAGGTTTCTAAAGCAGCTACAAATATTCAAACATTGGTAAGCGATTTGGGTGCTTATTATACTTCACAAGGCAACTTTAGTACAACTTATAAAGAGATGTCAAATGTTGCGAATCCTGTAATGGCAAAAGGTTCTAATTGTTTTGAAGTAAAGACTACTGCTACCGATATAGATGGTGCAAATGGTACTATTACAGCAGAAGTTCATAATGATACTGGACTTTGCAAAGAGGTGTGGAATATGCCTGGCTTAAAGCAAGTTTCTGATCAAATCGGAACTAGTAAAAAGCTCAAATTTGGTGGTAAGGGTGTAATTTATAATTAATAAATAGTTGTAAATATTATTGATTTTGAGCCCTAGCATTTAGCTAGGGCTTTTTTATTTTATAGATTAAATATTACTTTGTAATATTATTATATTGTTTCTAAAATTTTTCGCTCATTAAAACCTAAAAAATTCGTACAAAGTAGTATTGACATTGTATAAATATTTATGTATAATTTTATTTTCATAACTTTGGGGTATAGCCAAGCGGCAAGGCAATTGGTTTTGGTCCAATCATTCGGAGGTTCGAATCCTCCTACCCCATCCACTTCTGCGAATGTATTTTAAATTTATTCGCGTTTTTTTATCGCAGAGTAGAGCAGTGGTAGCTCGTCGGGCTCATAACCCGAAGGTCGGTGGTTCAAATCCACCCTCTGCAACCAATATCTTTAAATTTATATCACAGCATCATGACTTTAAAATTTTGCTCCTGCCTTCATTGCGGTATAATAAAAATGTGTTTTATCTAAATCAGAGGATTTTATCTACTAATTTATTTTTCAAACTAATAGTTTAAAATCAATAAAATCATCAAGTATAAGGTAGCACATCAAGCTCTTTAAATTGTAAAATTTTGCCGATTCGTCTAAAATTTGTGATTTATCATACACCAATTTTATCAATAACGCTAATTAAGTATTGAAAGGACTTAAATTTACACAGAGTTTCTGTCGTGACGTTAAAATTTTAAAGGTCAAGATAAGCTAAAATTCCTTTGAAAGTTTTTAACTTTTCTTGAGTCAAATTTTATTTACCCGCTCGCCTGCTCGCAAAGACGGAAGTCATGAAAACTATTCTTCATCTATGATTACCCATCTTTTTCTGGATTCTTCATCGTATTGCTTTAAAATTTCTATTATTCTATTCTGTAATGTTTGCAGGGTTTCCATATATTTTGCAGGAATTAGCTCAAAAATATCCTCCAATTCGCAGCACTCGATTATTATATCTATAATGTGTTCATTAACCTTATTTTTTTCCAAATACGTTGAGATATAGGGTGAAAACAAAATTCTTTGGCTTTCATCTATGGTAATCGCTTTATGTTCCAATGCCTGCAATGAACCTAGCGCCATCAATAAAATTGCCCTCTCGCCCACAATATCAATATTTTTCTCTAGTATTATTCGGTCTCGCTCCGCCCGTATTTAATTTCATCTAAAATCATACAAATCTTTTCTTCGTCTATCTCTCCATAAAGACAAGGGTTTGCCAGCTCAAATATGATCTCTTGCAAAATTTCATCCTCATATCCTATATCCTCGCGACACTCTATTAAATTTGCCCATTCCTCAAGGAGATCATATGAAATTTCTTTATCGATGACCCTATTTAAGATGTTTACAATAGTATTTTTAGTTATTGTTACAAGCTCCGATTCGCTATTAAAGCCTATCTTTGCTAAGTCGCTTTTTATCGCGCTTATATCTTTAGCAAAATTTATCGAATTTAATAAAATATCTATTTTAGCCATCAATGCTGTATTTACCCTTTCGTCCTCACGCTTCTATAACCATATCCTTATATTTTTCATAAAGCTTTGGTTCTAAAATTTTAAATTTCATAGTATTTTTCCTTATTCCTTTCTAAATTTAACACCTTTTCCAATCCTCTTTTTACGTCGAATTCAAATTCGACCTGCTTAAATGCGCCCTCTATGCTTTTATGAAATTTCCTATACACAATCCAATTAAAATTTTCATTTGGACATCCGCCCGGGGCCAATGGCTGGATAATATATAAAATCATCTCCGTTTCTAGTGCGATACTTAGTGATATATTCGATCGCCACTTCGAATGCATTGTCATTCCCCTTGTTTGTATACCAGCTGTCGCATGTGATTATGGGCTTATTACCGCTTAGGCGATATACTTCTCCTCCTAGGATAATCATACCTTTGCCTCTTGTGATTTTTAGCACCTCCATTACATCGTCAAATTTCCAAGCTATTTCATAAAATCCGAGCTCCTCTCTTAGGCGTATGCCGCGCTCTAGCAGATCCTGCGGCACTATATTTACAAAATCCTCATCTGTAAACAACATAATTCGCTCCTTTTAAGTATAAGATTATTGCCATTGCCATTTTTCTATATCGTCTTTTTTACAAAAACCCATAATGCGAAAAAAGCTCCTAATAAAACCTCTATTTTTTCAGAAGTAATTATACTACAAACAAAAATAAAAGGAGAGAAAAATAATCGAAATATAAGATAAGCACCTATATACGGGAATTGAAGAGAAGTAAAAAGAAGTGATTGGAACTTAAAAATAGCTTAATTGGTGGAGGTGTGCGGGATTGAACCGCAGTCCGAAAATAAACGACCAAAGCCTCTACATGTTTAGCAAAAGTGAAGTTCTCGCGCAGGCTCGCTCACTTTCCAAAACGACCCGCCGGCGCAAAGACTAGGATTTCACCCTACGGCTCGTCACGCCGCAGAGCTACGCTATCGCAGATTACCCGCAGCCGCGCTTAGATAGTATCGGCGCAGAGCAGGGCTCGACTGGACTTACGCAGCTTTAGCGTAAGCAGGAGCAAATTTAACGTTGTTTGCGTTTAAATTTAGTTTGGATTTTATACGCTGTATCCAAAGCGACATGCAGCCTTGACCCATCCGTTCCCGTCGAAGCCAAGTCACCCCCGAAAGAATGCGCGCGCATTTTACTTCAAAATTTTATAAATGTCAAATTCGGCTTATGTTAAAATTGCATCGAAATTTTAACCGAGCAAAGGGGTCAAAATGTCAAAAATTACGCTTTCTAAATTATACGAGATGAAAAAATCCGGCGAAAAGATCGTGATGATCACCGCCTATGACGCGCTTTTTGCTAAAATTTTCGACGACGAGGTCGATATGGTACTCGTAGGCGACAGCCTAAATATGAGCTTTGGCGGGCACTCCGAGACCCTGGGCGCAAGCGTAGAGCAGATGATCTATCATGCGTGCGCCGTAAGACGGGGGCTAAAGCGGGCGTATATGGTCGTGGACATGCCGTTTTGCTCGTGCGCGACGCCCGAACTCGCGCTGCAAAACTGCGCCAAAGTCTATGAGAGTACCGGCTGCGACGCCGTCAAAATCGAAGGCGGCGCTCATATGGCAGATACCGTGGCGATGCTTAATCGAAACGGTATCGCCGTGATGAGCCACATCGGGCTAAAGCCGCAGTTTTCGCGCTTTACGGGCGGCTACAAGGTAAGCGGGCGCGGTGAGGAGGGTGCGCGCGAGGTCTTAAGCGACGCCAGAGCGCTTGCAGAGGCGGGTGCGGTGCTGCTGCTGGTGGAGGGGACGATTTCTGCAGTCGCAAATCAAGTATCGCTCGGCACCGACGTGCCGGTCATCGGCATCGGCGCGGGTGCCGGCATAGATGGACAGGTGCTCGTGTGGAGCGATATGTGCGGATTTTTTACGGAGTTTCGGCCGAAATTCGTTAAGCGCTATTTAGACGGCGCCGAGCTGGTAAAAGGCGCGGTGCGCGAATACGCGCGCGAAGTCAAGGAGGAGAGCTTTCCGAGCGAGGAGTTTGAATACAAGCAGTAGCGGGATTTTAGGTCGGAATTTTAAAAATTTATATTCTAAAATCAATAAATAAAAGGAGCATAGATGAAAGTCAAAGCAGCTAACGACAAAACTTTAAAAGTATTTAAAAGCGGCAACTCCTTAGCGCTTCGTATCCCGAAATATCTAAATTTGGAGGGCGTTAAGGAGCTTGCGATAAAAGAGCTTAGCGATACCGAAATAACGCTTAGCATCCCCAAACGTAGCGGCGAGTGGGATGGATTGCTTGCGACGCTGGCAAAATTTAAAGACGCTGAGATCAAGCGTGGCAAACAGATCCCGAGCGAACGAGAGTTTGGATTCGATAAATGATCGTTTTAGATACGAATATTTGTATATATTTGATAAATAACGACGAAAAATACGCTCCTAAAATACTCGATTGTCTGACAAAACATCTAAGATCGGATATTTTTATCTCGCTTATTACCGTTGCCGAGCTGAGATTTGGTGTAGAAAATTCCAAGCGCAAAGAGTTAAATTTACGGCTAATAGACGAGTTTATCTCAAATTTTAATATTTTACCATTTGGCATGCGTGATGCTTAGGAATATGGTGCAGTGCGCCGCGAGCTAACGGCGACTAATCGTAAAATAGGAGATATGGATATGTTGATCGCTGCGAATGTATTATCGCGCGGTTGCACGCTCGTTACGAATAACGAAAAAGATTTTAAAAATATAAGCGGGCTTAAAATAGAAAATTGGACGTAAATTTTAAATTTTAAAATTTACGCTGCACGGCGGGCGTTTAAATTTTGCTCTCGCCGCAAATTAGCCGTCAGACCTAAGCGGCTAATAAAATTTAAGGAGAAAATTTGGCTAAAGCTTTAAAAATCATCATAGCCGTAGTTCTGGGCTTGCTCTTTTGCGTAAAGGTGCTGCCGATTTTGGCGGCATTTTTCGCGTTTAATTCTTTCTTTGATAAAGATGATATGGAACTGGATAAAGCCCCGCTGATGCAAAACTACGAGCAAAATCGCGAGAAATTCCTAGATCTGTTAGCTTTTGCAGGTCGCAACTTCCCTAAAAATTTGCGCGTTACGATCCAGAGCACTTATAGCGATGAGTATATTTGGATCGATATAGACGGCAACGAGACGAAATTTTATTCAAATTTTAGAGACAATGCGCCGAGCATAGGCGAGGGGTTGAAGCTCATCGGCTGGGACAAAAAGACGTTTGGGCAGCTAAAATCAAAGCTCGCGGCGATAAACGCTAGAACCATCGTGCTAAATAGAAGCGGTGATAGCGGGGTGCCTTGGGCGGAGATCACCTACCGATACGTGGAGCACTTCACCGATAGCTATCAGTTTTATGCCCCTGATAGCCCGAAGCTTGCCAAGCTGCACGCCAAGGGCTGCTCGAAAAAATTTGAAAGCGACGGCGTAGTATTTTTATTCGAAAGCACAACATCCGGCTCATATAGAGCGTTCTGTAGCAGCGATAATAATAAGAGCGTTTTGATCGAAGAGCATGATTTGTAGAACTAGGCTCGCGCAGGAAAAATTTAGCGCTTAATTTGGTGCGCGATCGATAAGGCGTCGCGAGATCGCGAGGCTAAATTTAATCGCACGAGCCCGCGTTGAGCTTAGCGGCAAATTTTATAATTCACGCTAAATTCTAAGTCGTCTTTAAAAATGAAATTTCACGCGAAATTTTACTTAGCCGCGCAAACGCACAAGGTAGAATTCTGCATAAAATTCTACGCAGAATTTCTTGCGAAATTTTAACCGACTACGCGAGATAAAATTCTAGCCTGCTACGTGCCGCGAAGCTTGAAGCGCAGAATTTAAACCCTCGCCGCCGTAAAAGCGAAATTCGCATTAAAATTCTACGAGACAAAATTTTGTCGCAAAATTTCGCTGCAAAATTCCAGGCGCCGAATTTAATATCGTAAAATTTGAGCGCCAAATTTTACGTTGTAAAACCTCGCGTATTTTTCAAACGGCTAAATTCGCTTCTAAATTCTATGCGCTCAAATTTCGCACCGCTGCTCGCAAACGCCTAAAGCCTTAAATTCTACATACTAAATTTCGCGCCGTAAAATTTAGCGCAGTTAGCGACCCGCGCGCTGTTTGGGAGCCGCCACAATAAAATTCCGCACTTAAAGCATAGCGGGCGCGGCGGCATGAGTATAGCCTTAAATGTCGCGCTAAAATTTCGCAGTCTTTCGCGGCGGGTGCTCTGCTTTTTAGCCCCAGCCCTAAACGCGTACCGTAAAATTCCGCGCGGCAAATTTTATTCCACCCGCAAAGATCCGTCCCTTTAAAATTGTCAAAATTTAGCCATTTTTCGCTACACTTGCTAAAATTTTAAAATCGATTAAAGAGAGATTATGGACAGAATTGTAGAGATCGAAAAAATGCAGCTCGATGAGAGTGTGGAGAGCTCGCTGCGCCCGTCGAGCTTCGAGGATTACGTGGGGCAGGAGAAGATCAAATCAAACCTTGCTATCGCGATCGCCGCGGCGAAAAAGCGCGCCGACGTGCTTGATCACGTGCTTTTCTACGGACCGCCGGGGCTAGGCAAAACCACGCTGGCGCACATCATCGCCGCTCAAATGGGCGCCGCTATCAAGGTCACCGCCGCGCCGATGATCGAAAAGGCGGGCGATCTGGCGGCGATTTTGACAAACCTGCAAAGCGGCGATGTGCTTTTCATCGACGAGATACACCGCCTAAGCCCCGCGATCGAGGAGGTGCTGTATTCGGCGATGGAGGACTTCCGCCTCGACATCATCATCGGCTCGGGTCCCGCCGCGCAGACCATCAAGATCGACATTCCGCACTTTACGCTCATCGGCGCCACGACGCGAGCGGGCATGATCTCGGCGCCGCTGCGGGATCGCTTCGGTATGCAGTTTCGCTTGCAGTTTTACACGCACGCCGAGCTTGCGCGGATAGTGCAGATCGCTTCGGTCAAGCTCGGGAAGGAGAGCGCGGCCGACGCCGGCGCCGAGATCGCGCGTCGCTCCCGCGGTACTCCGCGTATCGCGCTGAGGCTGCTGCGCCGCATACGCGATTTTGCCGAGGTGCGCGACGAGGGCACTATCTCGCATGATCGTGCGCGTGAGGGGCTTGAGGCGCTGGGCGTGGACGAGCAGGGCTTTGATGAGATGGATATAAAATATTTGGAAATTTTATTTGACGCCAAGCGCCGTGCTTTGGGGCTTAGCACGATCGCGGCGGCGCTTAGCGAGGACGAGGGTACGATCGAGGACGTCATCGAGCCCTATCTGCTCGCTAACGGCTACATCGAAAAGACCGCCAAAGGCCGCATCGCAACCGATAAGGCGCGCGAGGCGCTCGGTCGCGTGCTAAAGACCGCGGAGAGAAATCTGTTTGAGGAGTAGGGCGGATGAAATTTTATACTTCACGGCGCTGAGCCATAGCTACGCAGGTGGAAACCCTACCGTGGCGATTTTGTATATTTGATCTTTGAATTTTACTTGGTTTTAAAGTTTCTGTAGATTTAAAATTTAAAGCGGGAGATTTTGTAAATTTAGAGCAAATTTATTATCACTCAATAAAATATCCAAAAGGATATGAAGGGAAATTTTATGAAATTCATAACAAAATATATAAAAAGATTCTTCTATTATTTTTACGATGTATTTTACAGGCGTGTTTTTATCAGGGGAGTTTCGCATCCATCAGCATAGGTGGCTAGCATAGGCTGTTATAGTTTGCTTTTTGTTCTGTGCGGGATACTTCTTACTATTTATAGAACGGATACGGCGCCTAAGCAGTTAAATGAGCTTGAGATAGATACCGGAATTTTAAGAAACGTTTATTATAATTTTCGCGGAAGCGGTGGACGAATACATATAGAACTAGAAAATGGCAATAAAAAAGTTTATGAAATAAGCAAAAGCGATAGCGATATTTACGAAAAGCTAAAAGGGCAAAAAATCAAAATTTACGGCGAGCCAAGCCCGGATATATTAGGTAATAATGAAATTTTACAGCTTGAAGATCAAGATGGAAAAATATATAAGGAATATAATTTCGATCATAGATTGTTAAGACCATATTTGATGACTGCACAGTTTAAATTCTTTTTAAAAGGGGCAGTTTTTCTACTTTTATTGATATTTTTTATAAATTTTTCAGATAGAAATTTGATTAAAAAAAATCCAGAAGAAGGAGCAAAAAATGAGTAACAGATTGGGTATTATTAGAGATACGATTTCTCATGGTCTTGCTAATGCGGCTGCAGCGCAAGCTGGAGTGAAGCTCTGCTTTCATCGCCTGTAACGACAGCTATTATTCTCACTCCCCATTGAAAGTTAAAATTTAGTCTATTTGTGCATCCGTTATGCTCATTATTTTATAAATTCGTTATTCTTTTGCTCTACACAGATTGTTGTTTGCGATTATTAAGGTACATTGATTTTCTAAAAAATAGCCTGTCACCCGCTTAACTTTTACTTCACTTTCGTTTATCGTACCGATTTTACTTCGCTTCTAGCAGACGCATTCGCTATACATTTTTCTTTTCCGCGTGAAGTTGCCATTGGGCTTATTGTAAGAGTTGCGGCGCAACGCGCGCATCTGGCGCCAACATATCAGCACTGCCCACCAAAGCGCTAATTTCATCAAATTTAGCCGCCCGCAGCCTGCGCGTTCGTATCGCGCGTACCGATTACCACGCGAGATAGGCCTAGCTCCGCCAAAAGCTCGGCGCAAGACGGCGTCTTGCCGCGGTGCGCGCAGGGCTCGAATGCGGCATAGGAGCACACATCTAGTTTTGACGTATGTTCGAGCTATGCGCTCTATTTTCATAAATTAGGCACGATCCGTGTACATGTCGTATAGCGCGCCGTATGTGAAAACGCGTGAGAACACTGCTTGTAAATTCGATTAAATTTCAAAATTTAATCGAAATCTGATAAAAAAATTTATAAAATAGCTCATCAAATTTCAAAAGGATAAAATTTGCCGACGCCAAAAGACAATGCCGCAAGCTGCAATGAAAACCAGGCCGAAAACGTGGCTCAAAATAAAGCAGAGAATAACGCCAAAAGAGAGGCTCAAAATTTCACCGAAAATCAGACCGTAAATAACGCTGAGAGCAAAATCGAAGCCGCCGCCGAAAATAAAAGTAAAAGCATAGCCGAAGCGCGCAAAGCTGCCAGAGTAAATACCGGCGCCGATAAAACAGGCGCAGCTGCGCTAGACGCCGCAGAAGACAGGACTAAAACCACCGCCGAAAATCAAAGCAAAAACCGGATCAAAACCGACAAAGCCTCATCTGCCGGTGTGGCTGCACTTAGCGACGCTGCTGAAGCCAATGAAACCTTCTCGGCTAATGCTTCCGCGCTAGGCGATGCCGCTGCTTCGGGAGCTGCTGCGGGCATGAAAGCAGGCCTTGCCAAGGCTAGCGGGCGCGCAAAGACGAACAAGATATTTTTTATCGGCGCAACCTTGCTGATGTTTTGCTGCGTGATCTATCTGTTCTCGCCATTTTTGATGGTGATCGCAATCGGCGTGTTGATGGCTGTGGCGACCTCGGGTCTGCACGCTAAAGTAACGAAGCTGTGCCGCGGCAGGCGCACGCTGGCCTCGGTGCTTAGCGTGTTTTTGCTCTGCGCGCTTTTTTTTGTGCCCTTCATCTACGCTGTGATCGAGATCGCCAAAAACGCTGCGAGCTTCGATATGGCACGCCTAAACGACGCGCTTAGCTACGTTCAGAGTCTAAACATTAAGCTGCCCGGGCCTTTTGAAAAATTTAATACGCAGTTTCGCTCGTTTTTAGCAAACCTAGATGTCGCGGGCGTGGCGAAGCAGATTATCTCATACCTCTCGGTCATCGGGAAATCCAGCGCAAAATTTATCGTCGATATGGTGCTTATCATCGTGTTTTGCTTTTTTGCATACCTCTACGGCGAAAGCTTTAAGCGCTTTTTTAAAAAAATTCTACCCGTCGAGCCCGCGCAGATCGATTACATCTTTTCCGAGACGGCAAATACGATGAGCGTCGTGTTTTACTCGACCATCTTCAACGCCGTATTGCAGGGCTTTTTGTTTTCGATCATCGCGGGGATCTTCGGCTTTGACGCGCTGCTGATGGGGGTGCTTTTCGCCTTCTGTTCGCTCATCCCCGCAGTTGGCGGCGCGCTCATCTATGTGCCCACCGCGCTATACGTGCTAGCGGGGGGCAGCACCTCGGGCGCGATCGTGATAATGGCGTATTGCGTGATACTGATCTCGACGCTCGCGGACAGCTTCGTAAAGCCGCTCGTGATAAAATTTATCAACTCGCGCCTGGTCGAAAACCCCGCAAACATCAACGAGATGCTGATCTTCTTCTCGATGCTTTCGGGCATCAGCACGTTTGGGTTCTGGGGCGTGATCTTGGGGCCCGCGATTTTAACGCTATTTATCGCGGTGCTAAATTTATACGATTATCTAAAAAAGATAGAATTTGAGTAGGGCTTGCGCCGCTTGGGGGGTCTTTAAATTTATGAAAATGTCGCCCGCCCGTAAAGCGCTATGCCCAATATGCCTTTGCGGCTTTTTCGTCCTGGCGGCTTTTTGTCCGCTCACGCTCTTGCGCGGGCTTAAAGGCTTTAAATTTAAAGGTAAATTTTAATTTCAGCTGCTGCTCGCGCTCTTTGACGAATTTTAGAGCAAAGATCGCGAGTATCGGCGAGGTTATTTTGAGTCGCGTCATGCGGCGGCGCAGTATTTTTAAGCTACACCGCGCGGCGTGGCGAAATTTTATGGATTAGAGTTTAAATTTAAAGTAGTCGATAATAAAAGAAAGAATTTTAACTTCAGCTCTAGCAGGTAATGCCCTGTAACTCAATATCTGCTTCCGCTACCTTCTCCTTGCGAGTTAAAATTTATCTTATTCTTTTGATTTTTTAAATTTTGGTATTGCTTAAACAAAGTCTCTATATCTTTATAGAAAAACACATGACTATCGGACAATACATCTTTTTCGCTCATTTTCTTCTTCTTATATATAGGTATGTAATAAAAGAAATAAGAGTGATCGCAATCGATTTTCTCTTTATTATTAAACCAATTAATTTTATTCTTGATATGTATGTAGTTATAGCAAAAAGATTCTATATCCGCTTTTTTATCTCCAATTAATAAATTTTTGAAAATTGGCTCCAAAAGTGCATGATAGCAACTTTTATTCGTAATAATTATATTGAATTTAATATCTTTATTTTTATTAAACAAAGAGCGTATATTCATTTTATTTGTGAATACAAAATCGGTAAATAAGCCGAATGGATGGAAAGCGCCATTTCCAAACCTCATATATATAAAATTATCTATAAAATTTCCATCTTCGTCAATCAAATGCTTTTGCTCCCAAGGATAAAAGAGCCGTAGTTTTAAAATCTCGTCGTTTTTTACAATCTCTTCGGCATTTTCTATGGGCTTGCCGTTTTTGCAAATTTTAGAGCCCAGATCCATTAGATAATCAAAATTTAGCCTTTTATCCAGCTTCCAAAATTCGCATCTATCATCGGGGTATTTATCGCCCTTGCACCATGAAAATCTTACTCTCTCATAGCCGTTTTTGTCTAAGTGAATATCCGCCATCTTGCCGAAATCTATTTGCGGATAATTATCTAAGTAGTGAAGCTTTTTTAGGTAATCTTTTAAATTTAACTCTACGATCTCTCTTTGCGTCAGGTTTTTATCGCTAAAATCAAGCGCTTCTAAGATAGCTGAAATTCTATATGTGGGCAGCAAGGCGATAAATATGCAAACCCAGATCAGAAAAACTATGATACAAAGGTACTTCAGGCGCAAGCTTACTCCTTCGGGCAGATTGCGCTATATTATCCAATGCAAGCTTAACGAGCCCATAATCCGCAGCGCTTGCAGCAAACGACTTGCTGTAAAAATTCTAAGCTTGTTTGCACAGTTAAAATTATATAGTTAAATTTGAAATTTTAAAATTTACATTTGGCGGTAAAATTTTAAAATTTGCGGCGGCGGTTTAGACCCGCACCTTGCCGCCGTATTTGATCTGGCTCGGATCTTTTTCGCCCAGCTCGCGCATTATCTGCTCGCCGTTGTCGGAGTTTGCCGCGGCGATATCTGCGTCCAGATCGGAGTATGAGTAGATCATCATCGCCTCGCTTACGCCCTCTATGGCCTCTATCGCGCGAAATGCGGCGATCTCGTCCTCGAAGCCCTCCGCGCTAATCGTGGCTACCGCCTTGCCGTCCTCGCACGCTACAAACTCGCAGCCGCCGATACTTTGCAGCTCCTTGCGAAACGCCGCTATGTCGGTATTTGCGCCTAGATAGATCACGACGCTTGAAATATTCATTTTAGCCTCCAAAAGTAGATATATCTGTTGTACCCCGAGCCCACGAGATAATCTCCTTCGAAAAGCAGATAGTTGATGATATCGTTGTCCAGCTCGATGCTGCGGACGATCTCGCCTGCTTTGTCGATTACTTGCACGCCGTTATTAACGGTAAAAGCGCCCAGCTCGGGGCTTAGCGCCACGGCAAAAACTGCAAAACGGGCGTTATAAAATTTAGCGAAATCGCCGTTTTCGTAGTAGCACGATCTTTCCTTGTCGTTCGAGCCGCTCATCATGCGATCGCCAAGCAGCGCCACGGAGTAGATCCCGTCCTTGTGCAGGGACTTTTGGCTCATAAGTTTTTTCGCTTTCGCGTCGAAATAAAACACGATGCCGCCCTCACACGAGATTAGTAGCGTCCCGCTAGCGTAGTCGTAGGCGCTGCCGCCCAAAGACGCGATGGTGAGCTTTTGCTCGAAGCTTACCTTGCCGCTAGACAGGTCGAAGTATAAAATTTCGCTACCAAGACCTAGCAAAATCACGGTATTTTCGTCGTAGAAATAGACGTTTTTAATCCCCGTCATCGGCAACTTGTAGTGCGTGATCTTGCCGCCCATAAACACGCCCAGCATCTTTTCAAACGCGTCGCCGTTATATAAAAATGCGTATTTTTCGCCTAGTTTATCGACGTCGAATATGGTAGCACCCATCGGCTCGTCTAGGTAATTTTTGGACGAGGGCAGGGCGAAAATTAGCGTTTTGGATATTGCGCCCGACGCGGAATTCGAGGCAGAATTTAATGCCGTAGAATTTTCGGCAGAATTTTGCTTCGTAGAATTTGCTGCGGTTGAATTTGCTAAAGAATTTACGGCAGCGGAATTCGCAGTAGAATCTCTCGTGGAATTTACGCTTGCTTTCGCATTGGAATTCTGCGGCGCATCGGAATTTGTGCTTGCGGCGGAATTTTGATCTGCGAAATTTTGCCCGGTGGCAGAATTTCGCGCGGAATTCTCCGCAGAGTTAATGGTGATTTTATAGAGCTTGCCGTTGTCAAGCCCTGCGTAAATTTCGCCGTCTAGATTTTTTAGCACCGCGACATTTGCGTCAAGCTCTAGTATGAAGCTAGCGTGTTTGATCTTTGTAGGCGCATCTATGCCTGCAGCGCTACTAGGTGCCGCGATGCCGTTACCAGCATAGATGAAGCAGGCGCAAAGTAGCAGCGGTGGTAAAAATTTCATCGTGCGCTCCTACTCAACCTCGGCGCCTTGATTTAGCGTATCTATGAGATTAGAAGTGGAATTTGCGTCACTAAACCTGCTAAAATCAGCCTTAAAATTATTTTTCACTAGTGGATTGGTTTGGGCTTGCGGTACGTGGCATTGCGTGCAGTTGAATCTCTGCTCGGCTAGCGTACCGTTTAGATCCGCGCCTGTGCGAAAGTCTACCAAGTGGCTTTTTGGAATCGGCGTAGAACCTACATCCTTAGCGACATCCGGCATATGGCAGGTTACGCACATATTGTTATCCTTTGTGATCGGCACGAGCCCCTCTAGGCTGTGCGGTATGAGCGGCGGAGCGTTTTCGAAGCTGCGCTCGATTTTCGAAGCTGCGCCCGGAGCGTCCTCGCTATATTTGAAATCGGGCAGAGAATTTTTATTTTGTGCCGATTCGTCCACGCTTTTTATAAAGCCCAAGCTGTCGGCATCTATAGAAGCCGTCTTGTCCGCGGCAAAGAGCGCCGCACAGCATGCAAGAGCCAAGCCTAAAACCATTTTTTTCATTTTTTCACTCCTAATATACTAAAATTTAACGCATCGTCGTCGCATACGTCGATGCAGCGCCCGCAGCTGATACACTCGCTGCTAACGCGCCCGTTTTCGCGCCCGACTATCTTAAGCACCTGAACTTCGGGGCAGACCATTTTGCATTTGCCGCACATCGTGCATTTATCAACCTCGTGGCGAATGCGAATGATGCTAAAATAGCTAAGCGCCGCCCAAAATCCGCCGAGCGGGCATAGCCGCGAACAGATCGTGCGATCGCCCGCAAAAATTTCAAAAACTACGATCAGTAGCGCGATTGCAAACGCACTAGCACTTAGCGATATGACGGCGCGCGCGAAAAGCGAGATAAAGCTTACGCTCTCAAACGCCGCAAAGCCGAAAGCTCCGCTGCAAATGAGCGCTAGCACCGCTAGGACGTAGCGAGCCTTGCGGTTTACGTTTAAAATTTTGGTGTGCACGCCAAATTTTTTACGAAGCCACGCGGCAAGATCGGTCAGTAAATTTATCGGGCAAACCCACGAGCAATATAATCGCGGCGCTATAAGCGCATAAAATACTCCTACGATAAGCGCTCCGATAACCGCCGTAGCGCCTAAAGAAAAGCTAGCTAACAGCATCTGCGCCGTCGCAAACGGATCGCTTAGATTAATCGTGCCGAAAAGTTTCGACGAGCTTAGATTGCCCTTTAGAATTCCTGATAAAATTCCGTTTTCGCTCGCGGCTTTGAAGGCGAAATTATTTCCTAAAATAAAAAGGACTAGAATAGAAATTTGGCTCAAACGCCTTAAAATAGTGTATTTCATTGTCTAGCCCCTTCCATTAGATCGTCCTCGTTTAAGTAGTCCTTACTCTTTTGCGGATCGAGCTTGATTTTAGTGTTTGCGTCCTTTAGCTTCGCGTCGTCGCCCTTGATCCAGCCTTTGACATAGTTGTCGCTGGAAATTCCTATGACGCGCTCGCGCTCCACGACGCTGATAGCCGCCTTTTTCGTGACGCAGGCATGCTCGCATTTGCCGCAGCCCGTGCAGTAGTCGCTATCTACGACAGGCACGAGCAGGGCGTGCTTTTCGGTGCGGTTGTTGTGACGATAATCGATCCTGAGCGCCTTATCCATCACGGGGCAGCTTCGCACGCACGCGTCGCATTGGATACCGGCATAAGCGATGCAATGCTCGGTATCTATGACCGCAACGCCCATTTTGGATAGACGCACATTTAGCTTAGAGTTTTCGCTCACTAAATTTTTATCTAGCGCGTTGCTAGGACAGGCTGCGACGCAGGGTATGTCGTCGCACATATAGCACGGAATTTCGCGCGGGATAAAAAAAGGTGTGCCGTTTGCAATAGCATGATCGCAAAAGCTCGCAAGCTTAAGCGTATCAAATGGGCACGCCTCGACACAAAGCCCGCACCTTAGGCATTTGCTAAGAAATTCTTTCTCGCCTATAGCTGCGGGCGGGCGGAGTTTGGCGTGCTCGCTAGAGTTTGCGACTCCGAGCCCCATAACGCCTACGCCCGCAGCTAAAGAAAGAATGCCTAAGACCTCACGCCTATCCATAATTTACGCCTTGTAAATTTTAACCGCGCATTTTTTGTAGTCGGTCTCTTTTGAAAGCGGACAAGTATGATCGAGCGTGACGCGGTTGATATAAACCTTCTCGTCAAAAAACGGCACGAAAATAAGTCCCTTCGGCGGAATGTTACGTCCGTGAAAGTCCACGCGCGCTTTTACCTTGCCGCGGCGCGACTCGATCCAGACGATTTCGTTTTGTTGTACGCCGATTTTGGCGCCGTCGGCTTCGTTCATATAGCATCTTGCCTCCGGTACGGCGCGATAAAGCTCTGGCACGCGCATAGTCATAGTGCCCGTATGCCAGTGCTCTAGCACGCGACCCGTACATAGCCAGAAAGGATATTCCTCGCTTGGCACTTCTACAGGATCCATATATGGACGGAAGAAAATTTTAGCTTTATTGGCAAGGCTTGTTTTTTCTTCGCCTGAAGTAGCGGATTTCAGATCACCGCTAGGAAGCGCCGCTTTGGCGTTACCGTAGAAGGCGAAGTCGCTATCCGGAGCCGCTTTTTTAGCATAAGGATCGTATTGAGCGTTAAAGCGCCAAAGCGTCTCTTTGCCGTCTACGACCGGCCATCTAAGACCGCGCACTCGGTGATATGTATCGAAATCGGCTAGATCATGTCCGTGACCGGTGCCGAATTTTCGGTATTCCTCCCAGAGATATTTTTGAATGAAAAAGCCATAGCCTTTAAATTCTTTGCCGTCGCTGCCGATTACGCCACGAGAGTCGCCGTTTACTTCGGAGTTATCGAAGCTTGCCATAATCGGATCTTTTGCCGCGAAAGCCTGAGCGTCTTTGTTTGCAAAGAGCACTTCAAATAGTGTAGTCTCTGGCGTATAGCCGAATTCTGAAATTTTATCTAATACGTTTGGAAGCGTAAGCTTATCATTTACTTTAACCTCGCCCCAGAAATCCTTGAGTTTGAAGCGCTTGGAAAACTCTAGCATCTGCCACGTATCGCTCATCGCGTCGCCCACAGGAAGGACCTGCTGTCTCCACCACTGCGTTCTGCGCTCGGCATTGCCGTATGCGCCCCATTTTTCGTAGATCATCGCCGTAGGCAGGATCAGATCGGCTACCTTCGCGCTCAGTCCCGGATATGGCTCGCTTACTACGATGAAGTTATCCATCTCGCGCGCCGCTGCGATCCAGTGATTTGCGTTGGCGATCTGCTGCCATGGGTTATTTACCTGCACCCATATCCATTTTATCTTGCCGTCTTCGAGATTGCGCAGAGCCTGCACGTAGTGCGCGCCCGGTTTTGGATTTATCGTGCCCTCGGGAAGCTTCCAAATTTTTTCGGAAACCTTTCTGTGTGCCGGATTTGCCACGACCATATCGGCAGGTAGGCGGTGAGAAAACGTGCCCACCTCTCTAGCCGTGCCGCAAGCGCTAGGCTGACCGGTAAGCGAAAACGCTCCGCAGCCGGGCTTGGCTTGCTTGCCGAGAAGGAAATGTACCATGTAACTTTGCTCATTGACCCAAGTTCCTCTTGAGTGCTGATTAAAGCCCATCGTCCAAAAGCTTACTACTTTGCGATCTTTTTCTATATAAAAATCTGCCAGCTGCTTTAGCTTGGTCTTAAACGCCTCTAAATCCTCACTTTCGTCGCCCTTGGCTAAAGGCGCTACAAAATCTAGCGTGTAAGGCTCCAGCGCTTTTTTAAATTCTTCGAAACTTATGAGCCAGTGAGCATCTGATTTGTCAGAGTGTTTGTTTTCGAGTACGTCGCCCTCTTTCATACCCAGATATGCTAAGGTAACACCCTCGGATTTGCTTAAAATTTTGGATTTTTGCTTAGCTGCTGTATCAAGCTCGGTTTTGCGGTATTTTTTATGATTTATATCTTCTCGTAGACCATAACCGATATCTACTGGACCGGTAGCGAACACGCAGTGCTCTTTAATAAATTTCTCATCTATCATATCCGGGTGGTTGTAGACGATCTCCCTTGCTATGTAGTTCCATATCGCAAGATCGGTATTTGGACGGAATATGATTTCGATATCGGCGATGTTTGAAGTGCGGCTAGAGTAGGTCGAGAGATTTATAACTTTTACGCGGTCCGGGTTGCGAAGCTTGTGGTCGGAGACGCGAGACCAAAGAATCGGGTGCATCTCAGCCATATTCGCGCCCCAGGCGATGATGGTATCGGTTAGTTCGATATCGTCGAAAACGCCCGCAGGCTCGTCGATGCCAAAGGTTTGCATAAAGCCTACGACGGCGCTGGCCATGCACTGGCGAGCGTTGGGATCGAGATTATTGGAGCGAAAGCCCGCCTTTACTAGCTTTGCTGCGGCGTAACCTTCTGGGATCGTGTATTGACCGCTGCCAAGTACGGCAAAGCCCTCAGGACCGCCTTCGTTATAGGCACGTCTGAAATGCTTCTCCATTTCGTCGAACGCTCTTTGCCAGCTGATCTCGATAAATTTTCCCTTTTTGTCAAATTCGCCTTTGGAATTTACGCGCAAAAGAGGCTTGGTAATGCGATCGGCGCCGTACATGATCTTGGCGTTGAAGTAGCCTTTGATGCAGTTTAGACCGCGATTTACGGGCGCTAACGGATCGCCTTTGACCGCTACGATTTTGCCGTCTTTGGTGGCTACCATGATGCCACAGCCGGTGCCACAGAAGCGACAGGCCGCCTTGTCCCAGCGCCAGCCTTTTTCGGCTTCGTCCGCAGCACTAAGACTGCTAGGCAAGCTGATGCCCGCAACGCTACAGGCAGCCGCTGCTGCAGAGCTTTTTATAAAGTCTCGTCTATCCATGAGATTAACCTTTCGTTTAGAATGTAAATTTCTATTAATGTTTTGGATAATAGCATAAAAAAACGGCTTAGTCTAGATTAAAATCAAGGTTTTTTCTACATAGATTTCAGATATAAGATAATAATTTTATAAATTTTAAATTTAGTGGCTCAAATTTTATCAGGATAGCGAGTTTTTGATAAATTTTAATATAGATTTTCATTTAATTAAATTAATATAATATACCGATAAATTAGCATTAAAATTTCATAAAAATTTAATTGTGCTTTGAAATAAAACGAAGCGTAATATAATTTCAAAATTCTATTAAAATTATAAAACTTAGCTTAAAAAGCGTCTTTTGCACTAAGCGATAAATTTTACGCGCAAATACCGTCGTTGTCGAGGCAAAAGCATAAAATTTATCTATTCAATTTAATATGCGATATTTGCATATTACTTAAATTTTGCTTAAAAAAATTCACTAATTTAAAAATTCTTTTATAATCTAGAAAGTATAATAGCCGTGCAAACCAAAATTCTTGAAAGGAATATTTATGCAATCCAGAGAAAAGATTGTCAAAACGACTTGTCCTTACTGCGGCACCGGCTGTGGTATCGATCTTATCGTAAAAGACGGCAGGATCGTAAACGCGCGCCCTACGCAGGCTCACCACGTAAATGACGGCGAGCTATGCTTAAAAGGGATGTTTGGCTGGGAGTTCGTAAACTCTCCAAAACGCCTTGCCAAACCTATGATCCGTAAGAAAAACGGAGTATTTGATAGAAGCGGCAAGCTTGAGGAGGTAAGCTTTGAAGAGGCTTACGATTTTGTAGCGTCTAAATTTAAAGAGACCGTCGCTAAATATGGCCCAAGCTCAATAATGGGCTTTAGCTCGGCGCGCTCAAATAACGAAGACAACTACGTTTTTCAGAAATTTTTCCGAGCTCAGGGCAGCAATAACGTCGATCACTGCGCCCGTCTTTGACACGCTCCTACAGTGGCAGGTCTTGCCAACACGCTAGGAAACGGAACGATGACGAACGATTTGGTAGAATTCGCTACCGATACGGACGTATTTTTACTCATCGGCACCAACACGAGCGAGTGCCACCCGATCATCGCTATGCAGATGCAGCGAGGCTTGCAGCGCGGCGCCAAGATGATCGTAGTAGATCCGAAACGCACAGATATGGCGAAAAAAGCCGATATCTATCTGCAAATCCCAGTGGGCGCGAACATTAAGACGCTAAATACCATTATGAATGTTATCATTGCCGAAAATTTGCAAGATGACGAGTTTATCAAAAACTACGCTCACGGCTACGAATATCTAAAAGAGGCGGTTAAGGACTTTACTCCTGAGCGATTCGAGCGCGAGACCGGCGTGAAAAAAGAGCTCGTAATCGAAGCTGCTAGAATGTATGCTAAAGCAGGCGCAGCGGCGATCTGCTATACGATGGGTATCACGCAGTTTAGCGACGGTACATCAAACGTATTTTCGCTTTCAAATTTAGCCATTTTGACGGGAAATTTAGGCAAAAGAGGCGCGGGCGTAAATCCTTTGCGCGGTCAAAACAATGTCCAGGGTGCATGCGATATGGGCGCGCTGCCTAACGTCATTCCGGCAGGTGCGGTAAATTCCGCTTACGCTCAGGAGCAAGCGCGCAGAGTATGGCACTTTGAGCTAAATCCGACTCCAGGCTTTAAGCTTACGGTCGCACCCGATAAAATGGATAGCGGCGAGCTGAAGCTGCTCTACGTTTACGGCGAAAACCCTGTAATGAGCGATCCTTGGACGGAGCACTTCGTGCATGCAACACACCATTTGGATTGCTTTATCGTGCAGGATCTTTTCTTTACCGAGAGCGCACAAAAGGCCGACGTCGTACTACCTGCTGCCGGCTGGGGCGAGAAGGACGGCACCTTTTTAAACACTTCCCGTCGCGTCCAGCGCACGCGCAAGGCAAGCGAGCCGGCTCCTGGCGTAGAGCCTGATTGGAAAGTTGTTTGCAATATCGCACAAAGAATGGGACTTGAAGGGTTTGATTTTTTAAGCGCGGAAGAAATTTGGAACGAAGTGCGTGCATTAATGCCTAAATTTTTCGGCGGTATTAGCTACTATAGGCTAGATAAGCTAGGCGGCATAAGCTGGCCATGTCCTGATGAAGATCATCCGGGCACACCGGTTCTTTACGCAGATCATAAATCGATGCTGCCTGATGGTAAATTTAGAATGGTGCCGGTGCTTTACGTGGATGATAAAGAGGAGCGCGCTAAAGCGGAAGCGGATTTCAGAGCCAAGATGAAAATCCCGGATGATTATCCGGTGGGAAGCGGCGCGCTTAGCGAGATACCGGATGAAATTTATCCGTGCTTATTTACGACCGGGCGTAAAGTTTATCACTACCATACCGGCACGATGACGAGAGAGTGTCGCGCGCTAGAGTACGGCGCGGGCGCAGAAGGTGCGCTCATCGAGGTAAGCCCGGACATCGCACGCGAACGCGAGCTTACCGAAGGCTGCTACGCGCTTGTTAAAAATAAGCGCGGTCAGATCGCCGCGAAGCTTCGCATAAATCCGGATTTGAAAGAAGGCACGATCTTTACGACTTTCCATTACAGCGAGGCCGACGGTAACGAGCTCGTGCATGCGGGCGATCTAGATCCGCTATCGGGCATCCCGCCGCTAAAGATGACGATCGCAAATATCAGAAAGCTTAGCGAGAGCGAGTTTATTGAGTTCAGAAGACAAAACGAGATGTCGATGCACTCCGAGAAACCTTATCTATCGCCGGTGCATAGGTAGTTTGGGCGGTAAACTCCGCCCACTTTGCAAAGATGAAATTTAATCGCGGCTGCTGGCAGCGGCAAAATTTGATGAAATTTTATCTTTGCGGGCGCTTCATGGCCGCTTGTGCTCACGGTGCGAGCGGCTCGTGGAATTTTCCACGCGATTTTTTAAATACAAAACTGCGAGCGCTTTAAATTTACGCACGCCGCTTCGGCTTTACTTCGGCGAATTAAGGCTATTTAAGCAAAATTTCACTACGATACGGGCGAAATTAAAATAAGGAAGGTCTATGGAGCCGATTTATAGGGCGGAGATAGTTAAATTTAAAGGGGATGAAAGAAGGATCGTAAGCGATATCTTGGTTCGCGAGATCAAGCTTGAAATTTTACTAAACGGCAAGCGTTTCGGCGCGTTGATGGCGACTCCGAGCGATTTAAAGGCGCTCGCGGTAGGATATTTGCTGAGCGAAAATTTGATCTCGGATCCAAGCCGCATAAAGAGTATAGAGCTCGCGCCGGACGGGCTTAGCGTGAATGTCTGCGGCGAGATAAACGAAAAGCGGCTAAATAGCTTCGATGCCGAAAAGGTCATCATCAGCGGCTGCGGACGCAGCTCTACCGCAAATATCGATCCTGCAGCGATGGCGGCGCGCAAAGTCCGCTCGGACGCTAAATTTCATAAGAATGAAATTTTAAATTTGATGAGCGAGTTTTACACGCAGTGCGAGCTTTACGAGATGACGGGCTGTGTGCACACCGCAAAGCTCTTTACCGCGAGCGGCGAGTATTTTATCGGCGAGGATATCGCCCAGCACAATACCATCGATAAATCGGTCGGCAAGGCGGTCTTGGCGGGGCACGATACGCAGGGCTCGCTTCTTTTGGTAAGCGGCAGGCTAAGCTCCGAAATGGTCGCCAAAGCCGTGATGAGCGGCGTTAGCGCGCTTGTTTCGCGTACGGCTCCTACGAGTCTGGGCGTCGTGATAGCGCGTAAATTTGATCTTACCCTTTGCGGCTTCGCGCGCGGCGAAAATTTAAACGTTTATAGCGGCGAAGAGAGAATTTTGAGTTAAGAGGGCGGCATGGAGATAGATATCAAGATAGACGATAAAAAAGCAAGCGAGATCAAAAGGCTGATTTTAAATTTATTAAATCCAAGCGGCAAGCTCGATTGCGGCGCGGCGTTTAAGATCGCTGCTAAATTAGGCGTAGATGCAAGCGTCGTAGGAGATCTCGCGGCGCGCGAAGGGATACGGATAGATCGCTGCGAACTCGGACAGTTCGGTAAGCTACAATGTAGCGGAGGCAGCATAAAGGCGCTGCAAAAGCTAGATCCGCTTTTGGATGAGAAAAGACGGATTTTTTGCCGTGACGCCCGCGCCGTAGCTAGCGGCGGTGTGGGGTTCGATACGGTGCGCTCTACGCTTAAGGAGCACGGCATAGACGTGAAATATTGTCAGCTGGGCTGCTTTAAGGAGAAGAAAGGCAAAAGAATAAGAGTAAAAACAAAAACTTGGATCGAAAATGCGCAGGGCGAGCTCATTTTCGGCAAGGGCAAAACTGAAGTGCTAGACGTGATCGCCCAAACGGGCTCCATCTCTAAAGCCGCCGAGGTTTTGGGGATGAACTACAAAAAATGCTGGAGCCATCTGCAAATTTTACAAAAAAATCTGCAAGAGGAGCTCTTTAGCACCAAGCAAGGCGGCGGCAATGCCGCAGGCACGACGCTAAATGCGCGCGCCTATGAGCTGATCGCCGCGTATAAGCAGCTGCAAAGCGATATAGAACACTACGCAAACGAGCGCTTTAAGGAGCTTTTTTTGAAAAAAGAGGGCGAGAAAGACGCAAGTAAAGCGGCAGATAAAAACCATTAAATTTTAAAGGAGAGAACGATGTTTGTAAAACTAAACGACCGAACCTATCTAAACAAAGACAGGATCACGCGCATCAAGGTAGATAGCGTCCAGGACGGTATCAGAATTCGCTTCTACGAGGGGCAGTTTCAAGTTGCCAAAAGCGGCAGATTTGAAAGTGAAGAAAAAGCGATGGAGTGGCTGCAGAAAAATTTTATCGGCAAATAGGCGCAAAGCGCGCTTTATGACCGCGCGAGTAGCTTGCGAACAGATCCGTAAAACAACGCTTTTGGTGATATGGCAGCGACTTACCGCTCATTAACACGATAATGATTTTCGGGTTTTGTGCTTTCAAGAAGAGCTTGCGCAAAGATGTTGCGGTAAAATTTACGGCGAACGAGCTTCGGATATAGAGCCTAGCGTAGGTGTAAATAGAGGATGTAGCTACGCAAATAAGGTCTATGACGACATTCGTTAGCCGAATTTACTCGAAAGATTTCATTATTTAAACCCTGCCAACGGCATTTTTCGGTCAGTTTTGCTTATCGTGCCTATATAGTATTTATATTTTATTAAGTACTCATTGGGTATAGTCGCGAGCAAAATTCTAAGGGGAAATTTTGAAAAGCTTCAAACTTAGGTTTATTTATGCTATCTGCGCGGTAGTCGTATGTGCGCTGTATCTGCTAGCCGAAAGATCAGGTCTTACGGAGCGCAAACAAACCCATTTCACCGTTACTTCAGATACTAATGTTTCCAAAGTACCGGGCCTTAGCAAATACGTAACCCAAGAAGAGGTCGATAGCTTCGCATTTCGCTACTGGGATATAGATTATAATTCAAACCCGAAAAACGTATTTAAAGAACTCCCTATAGACGTAGAGCTAAAAAGACTTTTAAAAAGCAAGCAAACTGATGAAATTTTAAAATTTATGAAAGATAATAATCTATCCGTCGACCATATTATGCACGGAGGGGTAACACCCGTAATGTATTCTAGCTTTTGGGACGATGCGAATACCGCTCAAAAGCTTATAAAATTGGGAGCGGATATACATAAAAAAGACGAATACAAGCTATCCGCTATGGCTTATGCGATAGAAAATAATGCTACCAAATCGGTAAGATTGCTTTTAGACAACGGCGTTAAATTTGAAGAAGTCAAAATGGTGCAGGGCTATATAGTTTGCCCTAGATATTCTGACGACACCGAAATCATAGTTGGCAACAATATAGATATAAAATTACGTACTGAGTGCCTAATCAATCATGATCACTCAAAAGATCCTGTTTATCCATTAAACTATGCAATATATAGTAATTTGTTAGAAATTGCCGATATGATGCTACAAAGAGGTATGAAACCGAAAGCATATGAAGGTCCTTTGTATTATTTAAGTGAGAACGGCGTTTCGTTTAAACAAAAGGAAATATTTAAAAAATCTATTTATACTTTTCTTCCGCGGGATATGATGTATAAAGATAAATTAAAATTATTAATAAAATATAATATAGATGGTCTACCGAGTCAAGATGATATTGTTACGGCTTATAGAAATTGTTTGGATAGTTTAGCTGGATCTATAAAAAAGAAAGAGTCTTACATAAACCATATGAACGATTACTGCTATGGAGAAAAGATCTTAGAATCATATGAATGGGCTCTTCGTGGGAGATGGGAAATTAAAAATAACGAAGAAAAAGAAAAAGGAACCGATAGATACTGGAAAGAAAAAGATTTTATAAAATTTTTCGGCTATATGCCAAATGATAAAAAATGTACTAAGCTAGAACCGGACATCAAAATATTAAATTTCTATAATATGAAAATAGATAGATATAAAGCTCTTTGCGGCAATGGGCTGAGCGATGAAGAGATTTTGCAAAAAAGCAGCCTTAAAGATAAAAATAGTACTGAGGCATTCGATATTGAGACATTTTTTAAATATTTAAATTTTGAGGAAATGTTAGAGAAAGCGAAAGTGGAAATTCTACATAACGGTGAGAAAATTGATATAAAAGATTATGCCGAAATTCTAAGACAAGAAGCAGCTAAAAAACTAGATAGTAATCAATAAATTTGAAGGAGTAAAACTATATAGCATAAGAACTTAAGTGATATAGTGGGCAAAGCTTTTCTAAATTCTCATTAAAATTCCTTCCTGCCAGGTCGTAAAGGTTTAAATTAATCCAAATTTTACTATAATTAATCACTTAAATTTTAAAGGCCGCAAATGCTAAGCTTAGACGAAATTCGAAAAAATATCATCCTAAAACAGGGCGTGCATTATTTTGATTTCGCGGCTTCGGGGCTTGCTTATGAGCCCATAGAGCGCGAGATAGGCGAAATTTTAAAAACCTACGCCAACACACACTCCGACAGTAGCTCAAGCGCCATCATCACGCAGCGGCGCTACGAGGGAGCGCGAGAGAGCCTAAAAAAGCTATTTGGGCTTGACGAGCGGTTTTGTCTCATTGCTTGCGGACAGGGCGCGACGGCTGCGATCAAGAAATTTCAGGAGTTGCTAGGCATCTACCTGCCGCCTGCGACCAGAAGCGCGATCGGCGAGGCAAATTTACGCGCCGCGCAGCTTCCGCTCGTGCTCGTTTCGCCATACGAGCACCATTCAAACGAGCTTAGCTTTCGCGAGGGGCTTTGCGACTACATGCGCGTGCCGCTTAGCGAGTCCGGCGAGATCGATCTGCTAGCACTCGAGCACATATTAAAGCTAAATGCCGGACGCCGCATCATCGGCTCGTTTAGCGCCGCCTCAAATGTCACGGGCGTCGTTAGCGACTACAAAAAGATCAGCGAGCTAATCAGAGCCGCGGGCGGCATCGTAGCCTTTGACTGCGCAGCGCTGAGCTCGCACGCAAATTTAGACTGCGATCATTTCGATGCGATTTTCCTCTCGCCGCATAAGTTACTCGGCGGAGTCGCAAGTTGCGGGCTTTTGGCGATCAAAAAGCAGCTACTTAACAGCGATGTGCCGACATTTGCCGCGGGCGGGACGGTCGCCTACGCCAGCCGCGAAGGGCACGTGTTTTTGAAAAACCCCGAGCAGCTAGAGGAGGGCGGTACGCCGCCTATTATCGGGCTTATGCGGGCAAATTTAGCCTACGCGCTGCGAAACGAGGTGGGCTTCGAGCAAATAAAAAGCGCCGAGGACGAGCTCGCACGTCTTTTTGAGAGCGAGCTAGCAGGCATTGACGAGATCATAAATTACGCTCCAAAGGGCGCGCCGCGGCTGCCGATAATTTCTTTTAACGTGCGCGGCGTCTCGGCGTATGATTTCGCCGCGAGCCTTAGCAACGACTTCGGTATCCAGACGCGCGCGGGCGTGATGTGCGCGGGGCCGTACGCTCACGATCTGCTGGGTATCAAGGAGGGTCGCATGCCTGAGAGCAAGCCCGGCTTCGTGCGCGTGAGCCTGCACTACACGCACACCGAGCAAGACGTGCTATATCTAGTTGGTGCGATAAAATCCTGTATCAAAAAGCACCGCGAGCTTTGGGGCGAGGAAAAGGCGATGTATGAGATGTTCGGCGGGAAGATTTAAGCGGCGTGGGTTAGGGCTTTGCCGCTTTTTTGAGCTCTAGTGAAATTTCGTAAAATTCCACACCGTTTTTAAAATTTATCGGAATTCTGCGCCGTTTCTTTGGAATTTTACGCTGGTTTTGCGCCGCGGAATTCTTGCTATCTTTCCGCCTTTGCACTGCAGGCGAAATAAACGACACGCTCTGCGGAGGAGCATATAATTTCGCTCGTAAATTTACGGACAAATTCCGCGGAGTTAAAATTTAGAATTTGAAATTCCGCGCCTAGAAATTGTGGAATTTCAAAATCCCGTTAGCTGTATTCGCGGCTAAGCTTTAAAATTTCTTAGCAATGGAATTTTAAAATTTCACGCCGCGTCGCTAGGTAAAGCCATACCCGTAAATTTCAAAATTTAAAGGCACTAATTTTTACGCTCTGTTTCGCCGGGTACGCCGCGCTAGATGGTTCGCAGTAAAAATTTGAGGCAGAAATGAAATTTATTAGCGCCGCGCGAATAAAATTCTAAAGCAAAATTAAGCTTATCCGCACTTCGCGCAGAATTACTCCAGCCCTAAAAACGCGCCGCTTTCAAATCCGAAATAAACCCTCTCGCCCGCGCTCCAGCGCCTCTCATCCTGCGCCGTGACGCATTTTAGTAGCACGTCGCCCACCTTGATCTTGATGAGTAGAGAGGAGCCGTACTGAAGCGAAACCGAGTGCAAAATCCCCGCAAAGCAGCGTTCAAATGGGCTTTGGGATAATAAAATTTTACTCGGATTTATCGCGATTTTGCGGGCGCGTGCGAGTCCCCCTTCAAGGCGCAGCGAAATTTCATCCGAAAATTTTAAAATCCCGTTTTGCACGTCAAAGATATTTTTGTATTCAAACTCGCATATCTTGCCGCGATGCAGAAATACGCTTCTTTGCGCGATCGCGCTGAGCCATTTCTCATCGTGGCTGGCGATGATAAAGCCGCAGCCGTAGCGGCTTCGCATAAATAAAATCGCGCGCGCAAAGAGCTTGGAGGCGGCAAGATCGAGGCTGTTGGTCGGCTCGTCGAGCAGATAGAGCTTCGCGCGCTGCGCCAGAGCGAGCGCAAAGGCGATGCGCTGCGTTTGCCCCGAGCTAAGCTCGAAATGCTTCTTTGATAAAAAACTTCTATCAAGCCCCGTTAGGCCGAGCGCCTCATCAATCCGCTCGTCAAATTCCGCAAGCGCGCCGCGACTTTTGAGCGCAAATTTAAAATTTTGCTCCACGCTGCGTTTTAAAAGCACGGGCTCGGGCAGCAGCAAGCAGGTCTGCCGCAGCGTCTGCAAAGATGGCGCACGCTGCCCCCAAAGTTCCACGCTGCCGCTGCTTGGATGCTGCAAAAAGGACAAAATCCGCAGCAGCGTGGATTTTCCACTGCCGTTGGAACCCAAAAGCGCCGTGATGCCGCTCGTATTTAGATCGAGGCTGGGGATATTTAAAATTTCGCTCCGTCCGTAGCGCAGCACTAGATCCCGAACCGAGATCAGCTCACTATTGGGTACAGATCGCGCGGCGGCGGAATTCTCACTCGCGGAATTCTCGGTCGCAGAATTCTCATTCACGAAATTTTCATTCGTAGAATTTTCACCCGCAGAATTTGCGATAATGGAATTCTCGGTCGGAGAATTTTTACTCGTAGAATTCTCGCCTGCAGAATTTACGTCTGTGGAATTTTCGCTCATAAAATTTTCGCGCTCCCGCTCCGCCCGGTTTTTGTCCGTGAAATCTTTGCTCGGACGCTTTAGCTTATCTGCATTCATCGATCTAACCTTTTTAGCGCGTGGATGGCTAAATTTACCGCAAACGCTATTAAAATCAGCACCAGCGCGAGCGCTATACCCATCGCAAACTCGCCCTTGTTGGTCTCAAGCGAGATCGCCGTGGTGATCGTGCGGGTGAAATATTTGATATTGCCGCCGATCATCATCGCTACGCCTACCTCGGCGACGATCCGCCCGTAAGCGGTGGCGATGACGACCAGCAGGGCGTAGCGCAGCTCGTAAAGCACGCAAAGGATTAAATTTAGCGGGCTTAGGCGGTAGTTCATAATGTTTAGATAGTGCTTCTTATCCATATTTTCGATGACGCTGGCGCTTAGCGAGACGATGATAGGGAGCGCCAGCACAAACTGTCCGAGCATCACGGCTTTGAGCGTAAAAAGCAACCCCAGCTCGCCCAGGGGGCCGTTTCTGGAGATGAAAGCGTAAAGGATCAGTCCTATCGCCACCGTGGGCATCGCAAGCGCTACGTCGCTTAAAAGCCTAAGCGTTCTGCGAGCGCGAAATTCGTAAAATCCGAGGATAAATCCTATCGGAAAGCCGGTTATAATCGCAAAAAGTATCGAGATACTTGAAGTATAAAGCGTCGCTTTAATCGCCGAAAAGGTCTCCGCATCGCCGCTAAAAAGCAGCCCGAATGCACTTAAAATTCCTTCTAAAATAAAGTCCAAGATTGTGTCCTAAATGTTCTATTCTGACAAATTTATATGCTATAATAGCATATTTTTTAAAGGAGATAACATGAAAAAAATATTTTTTGTTTCGCTCGCTCTTAGTGCGAGCCTTTTTGCCGCCGATAACGATTTGGTGATGGCAACTACAACGAGCACCGATAATACGGGCTTGCTAGACGCTATCTATCCTGCGTATAAAGCGGAAACCGGCGTCGATGTCAAATGGACGGCGGTAGGCACGGGTGCTGCCCTAAAGCTTGGCGAGAACTGCGATGCGGACATACTTTTCGTGCATTCGCCGAAGGTCGAGAAAGAATTTGTAGAAAAAGGCTTCGGCGTTGATCGCACGCCCGTTATGTATAATGACTTTATCCTCATCGCCGATAAATCGATCGCGCCTAAATTTAAAGGCAAAGATCTTAAAGGTTCGTTTGAGCTAATCAAGGCGGAGAAGATTAAATTTTTCTCTCGCGGCGACAAATCGGGTACCGATAACAAAGAGAAAGGTATTTGGAAAAAGGTCGATGGCGCCGTGCCTGAAAACGAGGCATGGTATAACCAAACCGGTCAAGGTATGATCGCTACGATCAACGCAGCCGCCGAGCAAAAGGGCGTGACCTTCACCGATCGCGGCACCTACATCAAATACGAGGATAATAAAAAGGGCAATCCCGATATGGTTATCATCAACGAAGGCGATAACGATCTGAAGAATTTTTACTCAGTAATCGCGGTCAATCCGAAGCACTGCCCAAAAGCCGACTATGAAAACGCGCAGCGCTTCATCAAATGGATCACCAGCGAGAAGGGGCAGAAGTTTGTAGGCGATTTCAAGCTGCTAAACAAGCCGCTTTTCACCCCTGATGCGAATACTCGCAAGAACTAGCTCTAGCTAAATAAAGCTAAATTTAAAGCCCAAAGGCAAAGCGTCGCCTTTGGGCTTTTGCTTTTTCATAAATCAATCTGGCGCGCCTTTAAATTTAGCTCTTTTGCCTCTAAAATTTAGCGGGCGCTTTTTACTGCGTCTTTTTACGATACATTTTTTACTTTCTCGCCATACGTTTAAATTTATCGCAGCTTCGTTTGTAGGCAATAGGCTTAAAATTACAGCTATATTTGAGATCGGCGCGGAGAAATTTCGATCGCGTTCGGATATGCTCTAATGTCTAGGGAGATTTATACAGCGCAAAATTTAGTAGTATTTATGTGTGACTCAAATTTTAGTTTGTTGGGAATTAAATTTTGAAGTTGCGGTTAAGCTCGGGCGTATGAAAAACGCCCGAGCCTATGAAGCTATGAAATTTCATGTGCGGTTTATGGGGTCGCTTCTGCCGCGCGGCCGGTAAAATTACTTTTCAAGCGCAGGCAAAACTACCGAGCGCGCGGCTATAAAATTTCACTTTGCGTGGGTTATTCGACTTCGGCGTCGATGACGTCGTCGTCTTTTTTACCGCCGTTTGCACCGCTGCTTTGCGATCCGCCTTGCGCGCCCTGATTTGCGCTGGCAGCCTTGTATAGATCCTCGGCGACCTTGCTTAGAGCTTCTACTTTAGAGTTTATCGCTTCCTTGCTCGCGTTTTCATCCTTTAGCACGGCTTTTAGATCGTTTAGCGCGCCCTCGATCTTAGCGCGTAGATCGCCCGGCACCTTCTCGCCCATCTCGCTTAGGCTCTTTTCGGTTTGATGTGCGATGCTATCGGCTTGGTTGCGCGCCTCGACGGTTTCTTTGCGCTTGTTGTCTTCCTCTTTATGAAGCTCGGCGTCCTTTACCATCTTATCGATCTCGGCGTCGCTTAAACCGCTTGAGCCGGTTATGCGGATGTCGGTTGCTTTGCCGGTAGCTTTGTCTTTTGCCGAAACAGTTAAAATTCCGTTCGCATCGATGTTAAATTCCACCTCGATCTGCGGTACGCCGCGAGGAGCGGGCATGATACCTTCAAGATTGAAATTTCCTAGCGATTTGTTATCTTTCGCAAACTCGCGCTCGCCCTGCAAGACGTTGATCGTAACGGCGCTTTGGTTATCCTCTGCAGTTGAGAAGGTTTGAGATTTTTTCGTAGGTATCGTAGTTCCCTTCTCGATGATCTTGGTCATCACGCCACCCAGGGTTTCGATGCCGAGGCTTAGCGGAGTCACGTCGAGTAGTAGCACATCTTTTACGTCGCCTTTGATGACCGCGCCTTGGATTGCTGCACCGATTGCTACGACTTCGTCAGGGTTTACGCTCTTATTTAGCTCCTTGCCGAAAGCCTTTTTGACTTCCTCTTGCACTAAAGGCACGCGCGTCGAGCCGCCTACCATGACGACTTCTTTGATGTCGTTCATGCTTAGTCCCGCGTCGCTTACGACCTTTTTTAGAGTGCTTATGGTCTCATCTACCAAAGAATCGATCATGCTTTCAAATTTAGCTCTAGTGATGGTTTTCATCAGGTGCTTTGGACCTGTGGCATCAGCGGTAATGAAAGGTAAATTTACCGTCGTTTCCATCGCACTGCTTAGCTCTTTTTTGGCGTTTTCCGCAGCCTCTTTTAGGCGTTGCATAGCCATGACATCGCCGCGCAAGTCGATGCCTGTTTCAGATTGAAATTCTGAGGTTAAAAAGTCGATCAGTTTGTTATCGAAATCATCGCCGCCCAAAAATGCATTACCGCCGGTAGCTAAAACTTCTACGACGCTATCGCCGGTTTCTAGCACGGTTACGTCGAATGTACCGCCGCCCAGATCGTAAACTACGATCTTTTCGGATTCTTTTTTATCCAGTCCATACGCAAGCGCTGCTGCGGTAGGTTCATTGATGATACGAAGCACGTTAAGACCCGCGATCGTTCCTGCTTCTTTTGTTGCCTTTCTTTGGCTGTCGTTGAAATACGCAGGCACGGTTATGACCGCATCGACAACCGGCTCGCCCAAAAACGCCTCAGCGTCCTCTTTTAGCTTGATTAGCACCTTGGCTGAAATTTCTTGCGGCGTATAAACCTTGCCCGCGATCTCTACCGCGCACGCGCCATTTCGGTCGATGATCTTATACGGTAGGCGCTTTTTAGCCTCCTGCGCGTTTTTCTCATTCATCATAAGACCCATGATGCGCTTGATCGAATAGATCGTTTTTTCCGGGTTGGTGACGGCTTGGCGCTTGGCACTGTCACCTACTAAAACTTCGCCTTTATCGGTGAAAGCGACTACCGACGGAGTGGTGTTTTTGCCCTCTTTATTCGGTATGATCTTGCTCTCGCCGCGTTCGAATATGCTTACGCACGAGTTTGTTGTTCCTAGGTCGATGCCTATGACTTTTGCCATTTGTTATCCTTTGTGTTGAATTTAAAATTTTAAAATTTGGACGATTATTTCGCCACTACTACCATAGCGGCGCGCAAAACGCGCTGCTTATACATATAGCCTTTTTGATATACTTGAACGATATCGCCTTTTTTAACGCCTTCGGCTTCAATCATCGAAATAGCGTTATGCACGCTAGGATCAAATCCCGCATCCGTCGCTATTGGCACGATACCATATTTTTCAAAAGTCTTTGTAAAAAGGCTTAGACATTGTTTTACGCCAACTTCAATTTTATCTGCAAGCTCATTACCTTCCACATCAATTTTGGCGGCTTCCTCAAGCGCGTCGATTATCGGCAGCAGATCCTTCGCAAAGCTCTCGCTAGCGTAAGCAACAGCGCTATCTTTTTCTTTTTCCAAACGTTTTTTGAGATTTTCAAAATCCGCATTGGCGCGGTAAAATTTATCGGTGATCTCACTCAGCTCGTTTTGAAGCTTTTGTATCTGCGCGTCGGTATCGTCGCATGTCTGCGCCTCTTGCGACTCGCTCGCCTCTGACGCGCACTGCTCGCAAACCTCTTTTTCTTCACTATCGCACGCTGCGTTTTTATCGCCGTGCTCTTTAAATTTATGGCTCATGCTACTCCTTTAGCGTAGTTAAAAAATTTCTCGTAATTCTCATAAACGCTGCCTGCGCAGATCATCGTAGCGTCCTTGCCTTCGAATTTTACGGGGCGTTTGATCCCCATAAATCCGTGCTCGAAGTAGGGCGCAAAGATCAAATTTTTAGTAAAATTTACGGCGATCGAGGGGTTAAGTAAAATTTTAAACCGCTCGTCTTTGAAAATTTTATACGCCACGACCTCGTTACAAAGAAATTCGATTTTAGAATTTTTTAGCTCCCTGATCTTGGTGCTAAGCTCGCGCAGACCGATCTGCATCGAAGCTAGCTCCAAATCTCCGAGTGAAATTCCTATTAAATTTGATAGGAATTTAAAAACTCTAAAATCGTATTTTAAGATAATCTCATCCGTTCTAAATGTAAGGATTATGAAACGATCATCGTGATTGATGACTTCGCTTAGGGCTTCGTTTTCGGCGTTGAAAATCATACAGTAAATTTCAAAATCCTCAAGCACCGCTTCTAGCTCGCGAGCATCGTCTATTTTCAACTCATCGTCGAAGCTAAGCCTAGCGCGCCAGTAATCCTGCATCGTCGCAACCGTCGGAATTCTACCACCGCTTACATGAAGCTGCGTCAAAGCCCCCTCGTCGCTTAAGCGCTTAAAATAAATTCGGATGCTAGACGCTGACATCGCTACGCCCATACGCTCACCCAGCTCTGAAGATCCGATCGGGGTGTTGCTATCGAGATAGGCGGAAATGATGGATTCCAGGATCATATCACGTTTATTCGTTTTCACTTTTAGCACTCTTTCGGTAAGATTGCCAGTATTATACAACATTGAGTGGTAAGATGTCAAGGTTTTTATATAAATTTTATAAAATTTTAGCAATCAAGTCCTGAGTTTGCTAAATTTTAACTATAATTTTTTTGAGCTGAGTGGAATTCTTGGAATTTATTGCAGCGCCGTCGCGGTAGAATTTTATTGTATTTTTTGTATTCGTAAACGTAAATTTTACCGCACAGTCGGCTTAGGGCTTCTCTGTATACGCCAGATAAATTCTATTTTGCAAAAATAGCGAATTGGCAGTGTAGCCGTAAATTTCGTACTTACCAGCTAAAATTTTGTCATTCGCTGTAAATATGGAGCTAAATGCCAAAAAAACGCAAAATCCCCGCATAAATGGCGCGCAAGCTAGACGAAAGTGCTAGGCAAGCAAAGCGGTGTGAGAACTCGCAAAGCTCAAAATTTTATTCGCTGACGCAAATTTAAATATACTTTAACGAATAGAAGTGTAAAATACGCCACAAATTTCAACGATCAAGGGTTTTTATGCTAAAAGACATCTTCCTTTTTGGCGGTTTAATTTCTTACGACCACACTTTTATCTACCTTTTTTACTTCTTTTTGGTCGTCGCTATCATCGTAGCCGTCGCGCTTTGCTCCACTCGCTCGCTTCAGCTTGTGCCCCACGGCATGCAAAACATCGCCGAAGCCTACCTAAGCGGCGTACTAACGATCGGTAAGGACGCGATGGGTAGCGAGGAGCAAGCCAAAAAATATCTTCCGCTAATCGCAACATTGGGATTTGTGATATTTTTTAGTAACGTTATCGGCTTGGTGCCGGGCTTTGAGTCGCCGAGCGCGAGTCTAAATTTAACCCTTTCGCTTACGCTTTGCGTTTGGTTGTATTACCATTTTGAGGGCGTTCGCGAGCACGGCGTGATCAACTACCTAAAGCACTTTATGGGTCCGGTGAAAATCCTAGCTCCGTTTATGTTCGTCATAGAGATCGTCTCGCATTTTTCGCGCGTCGTATCGCTTTCTTTCCGACTTTTCGGTAATATCAAAGGCGACGATACCTTCCTTCTTGTTATGCTTACTCTCGCTCCTGCGCTAATACCGATGGTACCGTTTGCGCTGCTTACTTTTATGGCGATTTTACAGACTTTTATTTTCATGGTTTTAAGCTACGTTTATCTAGCGGGCGCCGTGATCGTCGATGAGCATTAATTTTAAGCGAAATTTCTTATACTTCCTCGTGGGTGCGTCGTTCGGATTGATCTTCGTCGGCGCATTCGTCTTTTTTGCTTACCCGTCATTTTATTTTTTGGGGTTAAAATTCCTCTTTATCTGCACCGCTCCTGGCGTGGTATGCGTCATCATCACCTGCTTGATGGTCGATGTGTTCGATCTGAAAGAACGACTAGCCCGCGAAGGCGAGTAAGATCTTGCGGGTAAAATTTTAAAATTTAGCCACGCCGTGTGCCGCTACAAGCGAGTATTAAAGCAAAAAATTGTAAAATTACGCGAAATTTTTATTCTAAAAGGTTAAGTTTATGTTTGAAACCGTGATCGGCCTGGAGGTACACTGCCAGCTAAATACCAAAACCAAAATTTTCTGCTCCTGCCCCACGAGCTTCGGCGATGAGGCGAATTCGCACGTCTGCCCGACCTGCTTGGCGCTTCCGGGCGCTCTTCCCGTGCTAAACGAGGAGGCGGTTAAAAAAGCCATCAGCTTCGGCACCGCCGTCAATGCGACGATCAATCGCAAGTCGGTATTCGACCGCAAAAACTACTTCTATCCCGACCTTCCAAAGGCGTATCAAATTTCGCAGTGGATGATCCCGATCGTCGAGCACGGCGAGCTTTTTATAGCTGCGGACGGACAGAGCAAGCGCATCGGCATTACGCGCGCGCACCTAGAGGAGGACGCGGGCAAGAATAATCACGAAAGCTCGCGCAGCCTGGTCGATCTAAATCGCGCCGGTACGCCGCTTTTAGAGATCGTAAGCGAGCCCGATATGCGCTCTGCGGACGAGGCGGTCGCGTATCTGAAAAAACTCCATAGCATTTTGCGCTTTTTAAATATCAGCGACGCAAACATGCAGGAAGGCTCGTTTCGCTGCGACGTAAACGTCAGCATCCGCCCGCAAGGCGAGCAAAAGCTCTACACGCGCGTGGAGATTAAAAATTTAAACTCCTTTAAATTTATCCAAAAGGCGATCGAATTTGAGATTGAGCGTCAGATCGAAGCGTGGCAGGACGGCAAATATGAGCAAGAGGTCGTGCAAGAAACCCGCCTTTTCGACACCGCTAAGTTTATCACCAAACCGATGCGTAGCAAGGAAGACAGCGCCGAGTATCGCTACTTCCCAGACCCCGACCTGCTAACCGTGATCGTGGATGACGAGATGCTGGCTGCTGCGCAGCAGATCCCCGAGCTGCCCGATCAAAAAAAGGCACGCTACGTCCGCGAGCTGGGCGTTAAAGAGAAGGACGCTGAGATTATAATCTCGACCTACGAAAACGCACGATTTTTTGAGGATCTGATCGCGGCGGGGCACGAGCCTAAACTTTGCGTGAGCTGGCTTACTGTCGAGCTTGCGGGCAGGCTTAAAAACGGCGTTACGATCGAGGATTCGCCCGTAAACAGCGCGAAGATGAACGAGCTTTTAAGCGCGATCGAAGGCGGCGCAGTGTCGCAAAAGGCCGCCAAAGAGGTGCTTGATTATCTAATGGAGCACGACGAGGTGGTAAGCTCGGTCATCGACAAGCTAGGCTTGAGGCAGGTAAGCGACGACGGTGCGATTTTGAAGGTCATAGCGCGCGTGATGAGCGAAAACGAGGAGAAGGTCGCAGACTACCGCGGCGGCAAGGACAAGCTATTCGGCTTCTTTGTAGGTCAAGTGATGAAAGAGGGCAAGGGCGCGTTTAATCCCGCAAAAGTAAACGAGCTTTTGAAACAGAAGCTGGGCTGATTTCGCAGCTTGTGCAGCGGCGAACGGCGGATTAAAGGTGGCGCGAGCGCGATAGATAAAGCCCTTAGGGATAAAATTTTAAATCCGCCCGTAGCGTTTTGCTTCGAGCTAAAGCTTTCAGGCGCCAATGACGAGGACTTTTGCGTGTTATATTTCATTCGGCGCGATCTTGGTGGCTACCTGCTCTGCCTCGCGCACGTTTTGTTCTTTTGAGTTCATTTTTTCTCGTGCGGGGCGTTTGCGCGAGTGTCGGTCTACGACAGAGGAGTTTAAGAAGCACGTCCGTTAGAAATTTTACTCACGGTTACCGTCAAAGCGCGGTAAAGCTTGTAGGGAATGCGTAGATTGCTCTGTTTGAGAGATCGAGAACGGAAGCTCGGGGTTGCGACGGATAGGATCGAATACGCAGGGTCGAATTTGAGTGGTGAGTCGATGTGTAGGCTAAATTTAATCAATCGCTGCGTCGGATGCGCGTGCCCCAAACCTTGCGCCAAACGATAACGTGGCGAGCGACCGCAGATCATCTAGGCCCAAAGCACGCCTTGATAGATTTAAGTGGGTTTAAAAGCGCGATTTGCGATCGGGCGTCTGAGTAAAATTTTTAAAAATTTGATTTGCCTTGGCGATGCGTGAGTGAAATTTAAAACGTATAATGGAGTTTCAAAATCCTCATTCGTTCACTGCCGCGCTTTTTGTGAAAGTGTTTTTGACGGAAGAGCAAAACCTTAAAAGTATGAAATTTTAGCGAGGTAAATTTTAAAAAAGCGAAGTTTTGGCTGAGTAAATTTCAAAAGCGCAAAATTTTAATGAGACGAAATTTTGACGAGATGAAATTTCAAAAAGCGAATTTTAAAGCGTGGCTTTGGCTAGCATTTGTGCAGGCTCATGTCGGCGCTTTTGGGCTAATTTTTCAAAGAGCGTGAATTTCAAGAGAATGAAATTTAAAAAACCGCAAATTTGCGAATAAATTTTTAAAAAGGAACATAATGAAAATCGCGGTTATCGGCGCGGGCAAATGGGGTAGCGCACTTTTTGACACGCTTAGCGCAAAAAACGAATGCGTCATCACTTCGCGCACGCCAAGACAAATTCCGCATTTTGTAAGCGTGAGCGAGGCACTGGAGTGCGAAGCGCTCGTTTTTGCGCTCGCGGCACAACAAACCGCGCAGTGGCTGGATCAAAATTTCACCTACAAAAATCAAAAAATTCTAGTCGCTTCCAAGGGTATCGACGCGGCTAGCGGTAGGTTTTTGAACGAAATTTTTGAAGCGTATGTCGCGCGCGGCAATCTTGCTTATCTATCAGGCCCGTCGTTTGCCACCGAAGTCATGCAAAAGCTGCCTTGCGCGCTCGTCGTAAGCTCGTGTAACGAAAATCTAGCCGAACTTTTCGCAAGCGCTTTCCCTGCCTACATCAAGACCTACACTAGTGGCGATATCATTGGCGCAGAGGTGTGTGGCGCGTATAAAAACGTCATTGCCATCGCTAGCGGCGTTTGCGATGGACTTGAGCTCGGAAATAACGCTAGAGCGAGCCTGATCGCGCGCGGCATCGTAGAGATCGCGCGCTTTGGCAAGTTTTTCGGCGCGCGCGACGAGACCTTTTTGGGCTTAAGCGGCGTGGGCGATCTGTTTTTGACCGCCTCGAGCGCGCTATCGCGAAACTACCGCGTGGGGTTAGGACTTGCGCGCGGCAAAGGGCTCGAAGAAATTCTGCGCGAGTTGGGCGAGGTCGCCGAGGGCGTGGCTACGACCGAAGCGGTCGTAAATATCGCGACAAAGCACAAGATCTACGCTCCGATCGCTACCGAAGTCGCGCAAATTCTGCGTGGCAAGGATGTAAGGGCGAGTCTAAAGGATCTGCTGCGCAAAAAATGAGCCGTACGATGGAATTCTCTCGCTAAATTTTAGTGGCGGATTCGACTTACATAGGTTTTGATTTAGCCGCTATGCTTGTGGAATTTAGTTGCTGGTTTGCGGATTTTAGTCGGTGTTTGTTTGGACCTGTTTACGCGGCTTTGATTTGAAATTTAGCTTTAAGCTTGAGTGCGAAATTTTAAAGCGAGGTCGTAAAATTTTAAAAAGATGCTAGAATTTTAAAACATTTAATGTGGATCGCAGGTAGTTTATAAGCACTATTGCTTCGTTTTGCTTGCAGCCGCCGGTGGTTGACGGCTGAGAGTGGAGCGGACTGCTTGTCCGCGACCGGGTAGGTCAAAATTTTTGATGTGTCAGATTTAAAAATTAAGGCGTGGTATTTTTTCTTTAGACGAGGCGGAAACGAGCCGAATGAAGGAGCGCAATCGTGTGCTTTGGATAGAATTTGCGGCAAAATAAGGCGGAAAGGCATAAATTTTGAAAATATTCAAGACAGATGATGTGTAGTTTCGATAAATTTTTAGTGCTTGCAAAGGAGCGGACTTGTTCGTCCGCGATTGCAGCAAGTTAAATTTTACAGAATATCGGTGTATTATAAATTTTAATACAGGAGCCAAGGCGAAGGATCGCAAGATGGATTTAAGGGTTGCGACGTAAAAATTTAGCGAAGATAAGGCATATAGCCTATCAAGCTAAATTTTTATTAGCTCCGTTAAAGACGCTCGCGAGGCAAGCCGCAAAGATAAAAGAGGAGAAGATGGAAAAATACGAAGGCTACAATCTCAGGCTACGCGACGCTCTCGTCGGCGTGCAGTTTCTATTCGTCGCGTTCGGCGCGCTCGTGCTGGTGCCGATATTAACGGGGCTTGATACGTCCGTGGCGCTGTTTACGGCGGGCATCGGCACGCTGCTGTTTCAGCTCATCACGCGCAAACACGTTCCGCCGATCTTTCTCGCGTCTAGCTTCGCGTTTATCGCGCCGCTAAGCTTTGGCGTGAAAGAGTGGGGCATCGCCGCGACGATGAGCGGGGTGATCGCGGCGGGGCTTTTTTACGTGGTTCTAAGCCTGCTTATTAGGCTCAAAGGCGAGGGGTTTTTGCATAAAATTTTACCGCCCGTGGTCGTGGGTCCCGTCATCATGACGATCGGTCTCATCCTCTCGCCCGCGGCCGTAAATATGGTCATGGGCAAGGGCAAAGAGGCGCTTTACACGCAAGGGCAGTCGCTTACTATCGCGCTTATCTCGCTCTCGGCGGTTATCGTCGTGATGATGTTTGGTCGCGGCATGCTGCGCCTCGTGCCGATACTTTGCGGCATCGCGGCAGGATACTGCGCGTCGCTGTTCATCGGGATCGTGGATTTTACGCCGATTTTAAACGCGCCGTGGTTTGTGCTGCCGCATTTCACCGCACCGGTTTTTAAGCTCGAAGCCGTGATCTACATGGTGCCTATCGCCATCGCGCCCGCGATCGAGCACATCGGCGATATGCTTGCGATCAGCAATGTCACGAAGGAAAATTTCCTCAAAAATCCAGGGCTTAAAAGCACGCTGCTTGGCGACGGACTCGCGACGTCGCTAGCGGGGTGCTTCGGCGGCCCGCCGAACACCACCTACTCGGAGGTCACTGGCGCGGTTAGCATCACGAAAGCTTACAATCCAGCCATCATGACCTTTGCCGCGCTTGCGGCGATACTGCTAGCCTTCGTGGGCAAGCTCGGCGCCGCGCTCTCCACGATCCCCGCTCCCGTCATCGGCGGCATTATGCTACTGCTTTTCGGCATCATCGCTAGCGTGGGCATGGAAACGCTCATAAAAAACAGCGTAGATCTAGCCGAGCCGCGCAATATGATCATCGTCGCGCTTATCTTCGTCTGCGCAATCGGCGGCATGGTGCTGGACTTTGGCGCGATGAGCTTTAGCGGCGTGGGGCTCGGCGCGCTCATCGGCATTACGTTAAATTTGGTGTTGCCAAAGACTAAGCATTTTGACGGGTACTAAATTAAATTTGCGCGGAGCTTGCGTAGTTTCGCGCAAATGCGGGTAAATTTGAGCGTCGTCGTCAAATTTACCCGCAGCTTTCGCCGCCAAATTTACCGCACCTAAATTTTAAAATTTCCCTGCAAACGCTTTTAAATTTCTAACGTTTTAAACTGGCAAGATATATAATTGCCTTATGAAAAAGGCGAATAATTTAAGCAAATTTGATAAAAAAGCGCTAAAGCTACTCTTTGCGGTACTTTTCGTGCCGCTCTTCGTCTCGCTCGTTTTCATCTATGAGCTATCGGTGTATGACCGCTCGCGCGAGCTGCCCGCGGACGCGCAAAGGATCGGCAGCAGTGATTACTACAACATCGGCGGTAAAATTTATCTACGCTCTTGGAATCTCGCTCCTTACGAGCTGGAGGGCGGCGCGGATGCGGCGAGCTTTCGCGCGCTTGATACCGGCAGATACTCCTACACAAACGTCGGTATGGACGCTAGTAGCGTATTTTGCGGCGCTCGCAAGATGACGGGGCTGGATCCCGCGCGCACGCAAAAGATCGGCTCCCGCTACTACAGCGACGGACGCGTGAGCTACTTCTGCTCGGACGTCACGCAGCGCACGGGCGGCGCGATAAGCTACATTTACAAGGTATTTTTCCATGCGTTCGGGCTCTCCAAATGGCCGCAGGAGTACAACTACCCATACGCTAGACTCGATACTAGCGCGCCCATCTCGCCGCTGACTGAGAGCCCTTACGTCGCCACGGACGGCGAGCGGGTCTTTTACGAGGGTAAAATTTTAGCGGGTGCGGATGCAAAAAATCTAAAACAGATAAGGCTAAAAATCATACACGAAGACGGTCCCGATTCGCCCGCGCACTTTCGCCCGGTCGATCGGTGGCTAAGCGACGGACGCAGCGTCTACGCAGGCGGCGAGAGGCTAAATTTCACCCCTAGCGAGCAGATGTATCTCGTGGAGCCAAACGCCGGCATAGAGTTTCTTTACGATCCAAAGGCGGGCGCGGTGCTTATGAATGGCGAGAGATTTGACCCCGCAAACGAGCCCTATACGCCGCTAAATTTTCAGGGCGGGCATCAGGAATACGTGCTGTTTGCGAGCAAAAACGGCATATTTTATCTAAGCAAGGATAAAATTTTAAATCGCCCGCGCGGCAGCGGCGCCGAGGGCTGGCTCAAAGACGCGTTTTGGTACGTGTATTATAAATTTGGCGCAGACGCCAGCCGGCTAAGCGCGCTAAAAAGGGCGAGCGATAATCCGTTTAAAGGCGCCGTGCGGCAGATCTCGGAGAAGCTTTTTAAGGACGACGCTGGATTTTACTATCTAAATTTCTACTCGCATAGCGTTTACGTCACGGGTCGCAGCGGCAGGCATCTGGATAAGCGGACAAATTTCATCGAGCTGCGAAAGATCACGCTTGAGATACATGACGATGAGGTGATGGCGCAGATCGCGGACGAGGCGGCGCGAAACCCCGAAATGTCGCAGCAGGTCTTTACCGCACAGGACGTGGAGTATGAAAACGGCGCGGCCTTTTATATGTATTGCCTCGCGGCGGTTTTATTGCTCGGGGCTTGGATTTATAGCTACCTTAGAAAGTGAAGTTTGCAAAGCGATGTGAGCTAAATTTAGGAGCCTAGTAGTGTAGCGGATAATTTATGGACTTGTATGGTTGCGGGCGTGGAAATATGTCATTGGGAGCGATTAAAACATGCCGTTAAAGCCGCTTATATTAAGATTGACATACAATGAGACGACGAGATAACTTTAATATGAGTTCTATGTTATGTCGATGAAGTTTTCTCGAAAGCCTTTAAATTTGTCCTAAAATAAAACGAGTATGTCCTCAAAAAATCCTTTTACCTCACACCTCCCATCGACATTTATTGCCAATAGCTCCGCAAGAGATTTTATTATATATTATTGTGGCGAAGTACATATATGACTAGCATTACTTATGCTATTGTAAGCCGTGTCCTATAAACTTTGTCGTTATAGTGAGATAAAACATAAATGAACTATGAGAATACTTAAAGGGTAATCATCTGAAATAACCCTTATCTATTATTTTTTAAAAACTCGCAATATTCTTTTAAGATTATCAAGGACGATTGTTTAGTAGCTAGTTTATTGGCATCTAGGTGTTTTGGAAAAACAAAATTTCGTTTGCAATAACAAATATTTGCTTCGTTTAAATTCTTAATTGCATTTTCATATGAGCCGCCTTTACTTTTTATAGAAAGATATATATTCCGATTATTTTTTATATCGCAGCTATCAATACATAAAACCCTACACATATTGGCGCTATTTGTAAAATGAGCCGATAAAAATGTTTCGAAATTCTTGTAAGTTAAAAATATATTGCTATATTTGTTTATATGGCTAAGCTTGGCACATAGCTTTTTTAAATGCTTTAGTTCGGCGTTATCGTTAGCTGCTCTATCTAAATCCGCTACTATAAAAACAGGTATGGACGTTCCTCTGTATTGCTCTAATATACTTATAAAGCTAGTATAATTTCCATTTTTAACATTTTTTATTTTAAAAACAAACTCGTCGCTCAAGTGCTCATTTTTAAAATATTTTAAGTAATATTCTTCGGTTTGACCTTCGACTATGAAATTTATAGTTATCTTTTGCTTATTCATAATCGCCTCTTAGGTAGCCCATATATGCTTTCTTTTTATCGTTTCTTAGTTCAAATTCACTTAATGATTTTAAGGTTGTAGCGGCATTTTCTTTACCCACTATATAAATTTGAGCCGGAGCAAGCATATCGGTGTCAAATATAAGCGGATTGTGAGAGCTTAATATAAATTGTCCTTTAATGTTTGACGATGAGTTAATTACCCCATTTAATAGCCTAATTAGAGATATAGTGCTAATAGAGCTATCTAGCTCGTCTATTAGCATAACCGACTCTTCTGTAATGCCAATGTCGTCTATTGCATATACTAGCCCTATCATAAGCTCTATTATCTTCTTTACGCCGGAACTTTCTTTTTCAAATACAAAAGTTTTTTCATCTCTTTTTAAAATCAAAGAAAATCTATCATCCTTTATGTCTATGAAGTCAAAATCCGTAATACTATCATCTATAATCTCTAGTATATTCAAGACGGTGTCTTTATGTTTCATAAAAAAATTTCTTTCAAATAATTTAAAAGAAATCACTCTAACCTGACTAGCCATAACTTCGAAAGCGTTTATATTTTTACTATATTCGTATATATTTACCATGCTCTGAAAACTGCGCAGCTCTTTGATGCCATTATCTTTTATTTTATTTAAGACGGTGTCTCGAGGAACTACGGATAGTATCTTTTCATATTCGGTAGCTATCGGGAATGTTAGCTTGTCTTCGGCAAATCGATAAATCAAAACTTCATTTTTTGTTAAACTTTCGCTTATTATCTGCTCTTTATTAAACTTAATCTCATACGCATAACTATCTTTTTTACTATCAGTAATAACTATCCTATATTCAGTATATCCTATATCGGAACTGATAAACTGCGATTCTTTTTCTATATTTAACCCTTTTTCAATAATACGTAATATGCTCTCCAGTGCTTTCAGTATATTTGTTTTACCTGTAGCATTCTTCCCAAACAATACCACGCTTTTGGCGATTCTAGTATCCGAAAAGTAATTGCTTTCATATTTTGTATTTTTTAACCTTTGGTTTTGTTTTGCAGTAAAGTCTATCTTAATATTTTGGGATATGGATGCATATCCACAAACTTCAAAACTAGCTATCATTTTTAATTCCTATGTGTAATTTTTATGGAATTATAACATAATATAACCGCTTTTTACGCTTATATTTATATAATTTTTGTTATACTTTTTACGATTTTTGTCCATAACCTTAAAATATTCTGTGTTTTGGGATCAGCTTTTTAGTTTTGAAAATTTGAATTGCCATAACATTGGAGCATATAGATTCACTTTATTAAAGCTTAAAACTATATCTTACTATGTTTGCTTAATGGCAGAGCGTTTATATAAATTTGTTTCTTTAAAGCTTGAAAATTTTTCTAAATTGTGAGGGCAAGGCTTTCTTCGAATGAATATATATTTTATTAAAGTTTTAAAACTACTCACAAATACAGATGGGTTAAGCAAGGATTCTTATTGGAATTCTGTATTGCGCTAGGTCGGATTAGTAAATTTAAGCATGTTTAAATTTGCTAATTTTACCAGAGCCCGTTAAATCTCTATCTGGACTTGGATTTATTATAGGTCTCATTTATGCTTAGGGTGTTACTTTTGTGAAGATCTATTTCGCCAGATACCATGCTGCCAACTAAAATATGAAGTTTCAAAACCCAAAATTTCAATTTACTAAAATTTCGTCTTATCTAAAGTGGTTAGAATTTTATAAATTTTAATCCTAGCTTTCGATATAGGTTTTTAATTTGCGGCCGATTTTCGGGTGCTTGAGCTTTTTAATCGCCGAGCTTTCGATCTGGCGGACGCGCTCGCGAGTGATATTGAGCTCTTTGCCGATCTCTTCGAGCGTGCGGTCGCTCTCGTCGTCGAGCAGTCCAAATCGCATGCGAATGACCGTGCGCTCGCGGTCGTTGAGCTGTTCCAAGATATCGTCGATCTGCTCTTTTAAGTCGGATTTTAAAATTTGCTCGATCGGCGAAACCGAGCTTTTGTCCTCGACGAAATCGCCGAATTTACCGTCGTCCTCGTTTCCGATCGGCGCTTCTAGGCTGATCGGCTCCTTTGTGATTTTGATGACCTGCTTTACTTTATCGACGCTAAGGCCTACCTCTTGCGCGATGACGTTGATATCGGGCTCCTTGCCGCCTTCTTGCATATATTTGCGCGTGATTTTATTAATTCGATTTATCGTCTCAATCATATGGATCGGGATTCGGATTGTGCGAGCTTGATCGGCGATGGCGCGGCTGATCGCCTGGCGAATCCACCACGTCGCGTAGGTCGAAAATTTATATCCGCGCTTGTATTCAAATTTATCCACCGCCTTCATAAGCCCGATATTGCCCTCCTGGATGAGGTCTAAAAACGGCAGTCCGCGGTTGGTGTAGCGCTTGGCGATGGAGACGACCAGGCGCAGGTTAGATTTCGCCATGCGCGCCTTTGCATTGTCGCTAATGCGCTTGCCGCGCTTGATCTGCTCTAAAATTTCTTTCAGCCGCTCGGGCTCGAGGTTGAAGCTTTTTTTGCTTGCCTCTTTTGTCAAAAAGAGCTTTTTTATATCGACGTAGGTCGAGACCATCGTAGCTTCCGGCACGCGCGCGATGATGTCGTCTTTGCTAAGCCTCGTAATCTCTTTTAGAATTTTTTTGTGATTTTCGCGCAGTTCGGCGCTAAACATCGGCAGCTTGTATTCTAGGCGCTTGAGCTCCTTTTCAAAGCCCTCATCGCTTTTTAGCGCGGTCTCCATCGATTTTACGATCTCGGTGATGAGCTTGCTAGTTGGGCCCAGATCCATGAGCTTTTCTTTTAAAATTTTCTTTTTAAACGCCAAGTTTAGCTTCGATAAAATTCCCTTGCTCTGCTTAATCGCCTCGGCGTTTTTCTCGGCAAATTTCATCCAATCCTTTTTGGCTTTTTCAAGAGCCTTGAAGCTTTCGATGACCTTTAAAGCGCGCTTATCGTTCTTTTTAGAGCGCCTTTGCTTCGCATCGTCCGCGCTCTCCTCATCCTCCTCATCATCGTAATCATCCTCCGATAACTCCTCTTCGTCCTCCTCTTCACCCTCTTCGTCGCTGTCGTCAAAGCTCTTGAAAAGCTCCTTGACGCGGCGTTCGCGGTTGATGAGCGGCTCTTTATAGTCTAAAATGAAGTCTATTAAGTACGGCACCGAGCAAAACGCGTCGATGATGATGTCCTCGCCGAGCTCGATTTTTTTGCTGATCTCGATCTCTTCTTCTTTCGTTAACAGCGGGATCTGTCCCATTTCGCGCAGATACATCCGCACCGGGCTGTCCGAACGGCTCCACTCCAAAAGCTCGACGTCGCTGGATAGGTCAAACTCCTCGTCCCAGCCCTCGTCCAGCAGCTTTTTTTGCGTGGCTTCTTTGAGTTTTGCGTCCTCTAAATTTTTGATTTTGGAGATTTCTGCGGCGGAGATCAGCTCGACGTCGAATTTTTTCGTAAGCGCTTCGACCTTCTTAACAGCCGTCGCGGTGGGGGCTTTGTCGAAAAATTTTATCAGTCTTTCGTAGGTGATGTAGCTTTTTTGATTGTCGTCGAAAAATTGCTCGATGGGGCTTAGGGCGTCTTTTGAGCTCGCCATAAAATCTCCTTGTGTCGTTGTGTATTTGGTTTTGGAAAATTGGATTATACCGAAACGCTCTTTATTTTTGCTTATATACGGCGCGAACTATCTAAATTTAATAATTTTTCAAATTCTAAAAATTAGGCTAAATTTTAAAATTTAGGTTATATTTTTAGTTAAATTTAAGGCTACTCGCTAAAATTCCGCACTCCCAAAAATGCAAAACCGACGAGCCGCAATTCCGCTTCCTTTGCGCTGTCGCTTTAAAATTTAACGCCTCCGCACTTCCTATCTCTACGCTCTCGCGTTTAAATTTGGCCCTAAATTTCAAACGAGGAATTCCGCCCTCATATCGGAGCGATTGAGCGGATTTTAATAAATTTGTCGGTAAAATCGCGCATCTATTTTAAAATTTAAGGCGGAAATATGGCAAAAGTATGGAAATTCGGCGATGATATCGACACCGACATCATTATCGCGGCGCGCTACCTAAATACATCCGACGCGGCGGTGCTTGCGACGCACATTATGGAGGATGCGGACAAGGATTTTTCGTCCAAAATAGCTCGCGGCGACATCATCGTAGCAGGTAAAAATTTCGGTTGCGGCAGCTCGCGAGAGCACGCTCCGATGGCGCTTAAGGCCGCCGGAATTTCATGCGTGATCGCAAAAAACTTCGCTAGGATTTTTTATCGAAACAGCTTCAACACGGGTTTTTTGATCCTCGAATGCGACGAGACGGATAAAATCGCGCAGGGCGACGAGCTTAGCATCGATCTAAAGGGCGGCGTAATTAAAAATTTAACTCAAAAAACTCAGTATAAATTCGGCGCGATACCCGAGTTTATGCAAAAGCTCCTCGATGCCGGCGGAGCGATAAATTACGCAAAAACAAAGATAAACTTGTAAGGAATTTAGATGAAAAAATACGACGTATGCGTGATAAAAGGCGACGGAATCGGCCCTGAGATCATCGAAGAAGCGATCAAGGTGCTTGATGCCGTAAGCCATAAATTTAATTTTGAGCTAAATTTTGACTACCGCTTGATGGGGGGCGCGGCAATCGACATTATGGGCGTTCCGCTTCCGGATGAAACGCTAAATACCGCTAAATCGAGCGACGCGGTGCTTTTCGGTGCGATCGGCGGCGCGAAATGGGATGGCTTGCCGCGCGAACTGCGACCTGAAAGCGGGCTACTGAAAATCCGCAAAGAGCTTGGAGCGTTTGCAAACCTGCGCCCTGCAATGATTTTTGATGAGCTGATAAACGCTTCGACGCTAAAGCCGGAGATCATCAAAGGCGTCGATATAATGGTGGTGCGCGAGCTTACGGGCGGGATTTATTTCGGGCAGCCGCGCGTTAAAAACGAAAAGGATGCGCTAAATACGATGTGCTACAACGTCTCTGAGATCGAGCGCGTCGCAAAAGTTGCCTTTGAGGCTGCGCTTTTGCGAAACAAAAAGATAACGCTCGTGGATAAGGCTAACGTGCTTGAAACAAGCCAGCTGTGGCGCGAGGTCGTAAGCGAGCTAGCCAAAAATTATGCGGGGATAAATTTAGAATTTATGTACGTAGATAACGCCGCGATGCAGCTCGTGCGGGCGCCTGCGCAGTTTGATGTGATTTTGACGGAGAATTTGTTCGGCGATATTTTAAGCGACGAGGCGAGTATGATCTGCGGCTCGATCGGGCTGCTTCCGAGTGCGAGTATCGGCGGCAAGGTAGGAATTTACGAGCCGATCCACGGCAGCGCGCCCGACATCGCGGGGCAGGGGATCGCAAACCCGATCGCTACGATCTTAAGCGCTGCGATGATGCTAAAATACGCATTCGGCGAAAATGAAGCCGCAGCTGCGATCGAGCTTGCCGTGCGCACCGTGCTTCGCGACGGATACCGTACCAAGGACATCGCGCAGTACGACGCCAAAGAAATTTGCTCGACCGCAGAGATTGGTTCGATCATCGCAGATTACGCGGCTAAGGCTTAGGAGCTAGCCTTGAATGGTGCGCTAGCATACGCTATGGAGCTTGAGAAAAAAGGCGATATCTACGGCGCGATGCGGATTTGCCGCGGTATTTTACGCGATAATCCGCAAGATGGCGATGCGGCGGTGCTTTTTGCGCGGCTAAATTTAAATCATCGGGTAAGCTCGGGCGTCAATATGGCGATGCTGGAGCGCTTTTTAAGCGTCGATGCGCGCAAACAAGCAGAATTTAAGAGGTGGCTAATTGATGTATGAAAATGAACTGGAAGATATCATCGAAGCAGTAAATGAGATGAAAGCGCAAAAGCGCGCGCAAGATTTGACGGCGCAGCAAGAGGGGGCTGTGAATGCAAACAGCGCTGAAGCAGAAGCACAGGCTTCGCAGTATGCTTTAAGCCCCGCTTCTTTTGCGCAAGATCCCATTGCATCTGGCGCCTTAAATTCCACATCTGCACCGGATATCGCTTCATCAAACGCGCAAAATTTCACTTCCTTAGATACCAAAAATTCCACTTCGCGTTTTGTTTCATCGGACGCTTTAAATTCCGTCCTAGATCGTTCAAATGCCCTTGCACGCAAGAGCTCTGCGCCTAGCGGCACGGAATTTGCGGCGGACGCTACTTTAAAAAAATCTGCCGCAAAAGATGAAAATTTTACTTTTTCCAGCGAGGAGAATTTTAAAAATTCTGATCTTGCAGGCGGTCAAAATTCCGTGGCCTCCGTCTCTTTAAATGGAGAAAATTTTATAAATTCCGCTTCTGCAAGTGGCAAAGATTCCGCAAATACTGCTTTTGCAAACGATGAAATTTTAAAAAGCTCCGCCGCAAAATTTGACGAAAGCTTTCGTGATTTATCGGGCATCGCAGGCGAAATTTACGATAGTCTAGGCAGTGATATGAATGGGTTTGCTTCGCCGCAAAGTAGGGACGCAAGCATAGCGCAAAGCTCTGCCGAAAGTAAAGATTTTGAATTAGCGCTAAATTCTACGGATGACGACTCCCAAAGTAAGCAAGATTTGACGCCTCGTATTTTAGGCGCACATTTTAAGGAGCTAAGCAATGACGATTTTGGGCCTGGCTCTGATTTCAAAGAAAACGAAGCAGACGATTATTTCGGTACGGCGCATTCTAAAAAGCAGGATTTTTCGTCGCTTCAAGCTCAAAATTCCGCCGCACTAAATATCCGCAATGCTGCCGCGCAGCAGCAAAATTTCGTTTCACAGCCACAGAATTTTACTATGCCTGAGGCGCGAGACGATGAGCTCGCCACGCCGCAGCTTCGCAATTCCGCCAAGCAGGATATGCAAGTGGGAAGCCTTGCCTCTTCTGGTGCTCAAAATTCCGCCACGTGCCAGCTCGAGGAAGCACGACATCTTGGGGCTGCGAGACAAGCGGGCGACAAATCAAAATATCTCGCAAATACAGATTTTAAAATTTCAAGCGAAGCGGAGTTTTTGAGCGCGATAAAAGAGCGAATTTTAGTGCTTTTTGAGGGGCTGAACGCTTTTGATCGGGGTGATTTGAACGCGCGCGTGGAGCTAAATTTAAAATTTATGGAATTCTTGCTTGCAAGTATCGAAAACCGACTTGAAAATCTATCAAAATGACGATTTTATCGCGCTTTTAGATTATCTTAAAAAATTTAGCTCACGCATCTATCTGGTGGGCGGCTGCGTGCGCGATCATTTTTTGGGGCGGGCGAGCGCTGATGTGGATGTGGAGCTTTACGATGTGGATCCGCACCGTTTCGAGCAAATTATGCAGGGCTTTGGCGCACAGGGCGTGGGCAAGAGTTACTTCGTCTATAAATACAAAAGCTTCGACGTTTCGCTGCCGCGCACCGAGAGCAAGATCGGCGTCGGACACAAGGGCTTTAGCGTCGCTTTGGCTACGGACGAACATGAGGCTAGCAGGCGGCGCGATTTTACGATCAATGCGATGATGATAGACGCTATAAGTGGCAAGGTACTCGATTTTTACGGCGGGCTTGCGGATCTGCGCGCGCGTATTTTGCGAGTGGTCGATCCGCGCACTTTCGTGGAGGATAGCTTGCGCGTGTATCGCGCGGTACAGTTTGCCGCAAGATTTGAGCTTCGCGCCGAGCCTCGCACCTTAGAGCTCATGCGCGGCATTGACGTTAGCGATCTTAGTTGCGAGCGCGTTAAAGCAGAGCTGATTAAATTTTTCCGTGCACCTGCGCACCGATACGGGATGACGCTAATGCAAGAGTTGGGGCTTTACGAGCGGGTTTTTGGATTGCGGATTGATCCGCTAGCGCATGAGCGACTGATGCAATTCATAGAGCACGGCGAATCTTTCGTGAGAAATGAAATGTTTTTTTTATATGCGTTTTTGAATTTTTTAGGATTAGATAAAAATAAAATTTTAAAGAATTTAGGGCTAAATTCAATTTATAAAAGGCTACTTAGTGAGCCGTTTTTTAAGCGGGTAAGCGACGAGCAGCTATGCAAAATCGCTCTAAAAATGCCGCTTAAGCAGTGGCTCGGGCTGTATTGTAAAGGTAGGGTGCAAGCAGCGAAGCGGCTTGGGATTTGGGATAAGAAATTTAAGAGCTTAGTTTGCGCTGCGGATGTCGCTCGCAATCTGCGCGGTGCTGCGATCGGCAAGGAGATTGAGAGGCTGCAAGAAGCGGAGATTAGGGCGTTTGTGGCGGCTTTAAAAGCGTAAATTTAGAGAGATTTTTGTAAAATTGCCGTTTTATTTAGGAGCTAGTTTTATGAAAAAATTCTATCGTCGCGACGAAATTTACGCGTTTTGCAAGAATGCTGCGTATTTACAAAAGCGCGCTTTTTGCTTTGATCGCAGGCGAAATCTCATGATTTTTACTGCGCGAAATTTTATCTTTTGCGACGAGCGAAATTTAAATTTTTACGGCGTAAGATTTCATAGCAAAAAGCTTAGCTCGGTAGGATTTCACGACGCAGAATTTTACCTATTAAAATTCCATCCGTCGTGCCGCCACACGGAGAAAATCCACGAGGCGAAGTTTTATGGATCGAGCGAATTTCGCAGATCACATCGCTGCGGCGAGAAATTATACGAGCCGTGCAGCAACGAGACGGAATTTCACGGCTCGCATTGCAGCGAGATGAAATTTTGCGGATTAGGACATCTTGGCACAAAATCTCACAGCCTGCGTCGTATTAAACGTATTAAAGCAAAATTTAGCGAGCCGTATCGCGTGTCCTGTGCCATGGGAGCAGCTCTCGCGCCGCACCGCAGAAGGACGCAAGAGCCGTGTCGCTGCAAGGAGAGATCTGACGTACTGCAGCGTCGCAAAATCATGAACCTAAATTTTACTTCAAAGAATTTCAAATTGTGGAATTTTGCCCATTCAAATTTGCAAGGCTTTACCGTGCGAAATTCCAAGCCGCGTAATTTGGCTTTGCAAAATTCTAAATCTCAAAACTTTGCCTTGTGGAATTTTAAATCTCAAAATTCTGCCCGTGCAAAATCGGCGGTTTTTGATGTTTAATATCGTGTTAGTATATCCGCAGATCCACACAAACACGGGTTCCATCGGGCGCATGTGCGTCAATGCGGGATGCCGCTTACATCTAATCAAGCCGCTCGGATTTGTCATAGACGATAAGCATCTGCGCCGCGCAGGGCTTGATTATTGGGCGAACTTGGATCTTAAAAGTTGGGAAAATTGGGATGAGTTTATGGCGGCGAACGAGAAATTTAAGCAGCGCTTCTTTTTTGCGACGACAAAGACGAACAAGCTCTACTACGAGGCAAAATTCAAGCCGGGCGATTTTTTGATTTTCGGCTCGGAGGGACACGGGTTACCGCTTGAAATAATGCGCACAAACCGCGAAAACTGCATCACGATCCCGATGAGCGGGGCGGGGCGCAGTTTAAATTTAGCCACCAGCGTGGGTATCGTAACCTACGAAGCGATCCGCCAAAACATCGATAAATTCGACTTTAGGAGCGCAGTTTGCGAGTTTTAGCGCTACTTTTTGCGATGTTTGTCTGCGGCGCGAGTGCGGCGGAGCTGAAAATCGCATCGTTTAACGTGCAAAATTTATTCGATGGCAAGGACGACGGCACGGAGTACGCTGATTTTGAGATCGGGCGCGGCTCATGGAGCGAGCAAAAATATGAGCGCAAGCTGCAAGCGGTGGCGGACGAGATAAGCGCGCTTAATGCCGATATTTTGGGGCTGCAAGAGATCGAAAACGAAGCCGTGCTAAAAGCACTTGCTCAGAAAGCGGGCTATAAATTCTACGCTTTTTCGCGCGCACAGACTGCACCTGCGGGCGTGGCAGTGATGTCACGCATACCGATAAAATTTCAAAAAACCTACCGCCCGATAGAGCTTAAAACACGAGATATTTTGCGCGCTGATTTTGCGCTTGGCGGCGCTGATTTTAGCTTTTATGTCGTGCATATGCTCTCTGCACGCAATCCGCTAAGCGAGCGCAAGCACAATTTCGCCTTTTTACGCGAGGTTTTGCAAGGGCACCAACGCGCTATCGTAGCGGGAGATTTTAATACGAATTTCGGGCGAAATTCTTTGCTAAACGAGCTTATCGAGCGCGATGGATTTAGCGATTTATGGGCGCTACATCCCTGCTCGCAGTTAAAGCATTTTAGCTCTTGTGAGTCTCATGAAAGTGGCGCGGTGCTCGATCATATCTTGCTTAGCGACGATTTTTTTAGTAGCGAGCCGGGATATAAAAAGGACAGCTTTGCGGTTGCTAAATCCTCTACCGCTTCCGATCATTTTCCGATTAGCTTCATTCTAACGGACGAGAGCGCTTTAAAATCTACGCCGAAAAAGCAAGAATTTTTAGCTAAAAATACCGCTAGCTCCGCAAAGACCGTCACGATAGAGGAGCTTTACGGGCGCATTATAAGTGAGCCTGTGCTGATAAAAGGCGCAGTCGTGAGCTTTATAAACCGCCACGGCTTTGCGATTTCTCAAGATGGAAGCGGAGTTTTTGTCTATGGCGGCAGCGGGCTGCAGCTAGGCGATAAACTCGATCTGCTAGTAAAAAAGACGAAATTTTATAAGCAAAGCTTTGAGATCGACGATTTTGAGATCGTAGCTAGAAACGGCAACGTAGGCTCTATCGCGCCATACGTTTTGCCTAGCGCATCGGTGCGGCAGCTGCGCGCAGGAGATGTGATAAGCACGATCAAAGGCGACGTTGAAGATGGCATAATTGATCTAAAAGGCGTGGGCGAGTTTAGAATTTTTCGCAAAAGCGCTCCTGTGCAAAACGGCAAAAATTTAGAATTTAAAAACGCCTATTTTACGATTTATAAAGGGCAAAAGGAATTTATAGTAGAATGATACACGCCGTTATAACCGCACTTTTCGTGCTTTTTATGATATTTATGATCGTAGGATTTAACCGCGAAATGATGGAGAAAAACGAAAAACGAAATCAACGAAAAAAGGATAAAGATGGAACTACTCATTGAGATTGGGGTCGAGGAGCTGCCTGCGATCCCGTTTTTAAAAGAGCGTGCGAATATCGCGCCAAAATGGCGCGCGGTGCTTGAGGCTAACCGCATAAATAGCGACTTTCGCTTCGAATTTAGCCCGCGTAGATTCGTGCTATTTCACGAGGATTTTCCGCAACGCGGCGATGATGCGCAGATCGTAAGCACGGGCGCACCAAAATCCGTCGCGCTCAAAGACGGCGCGTGGAGCCCTGCAGCGCTAAGTTTTGCTAAAAAATGCGGCATAAGCGAAAGCGAGCTGGAATTTCGGCAGGTAGGCGGCAAAGAGGTGCTATATCACGCTGCGGTGCAAAAGGGGCGCGATAGTCGTGAAATTCTAGGCGAAATGATAGAGGAGTTTTTACGATCGCTAAATTTTGGGCGCGCGATGCGCTGGGGTAGCGGCGAGTTTGAGTTTATCCGTCCGATAAGAAGTATAGCCTGCGTTTTGGGCGGTCAAAACGTAGATTTTGAAATTTATGGCGTGCGAAGCGCAGCTGCATTTTTTCCGCACCGAAAATTTGGATACGAAGCAATTAAATTTAAAGACGCCGCGGATTATTTCGCACTGCTGGAGCGTAACGGCGTAATTTTAAGCGAGCAAAAAAGAAAAGATAAAATTCTAAGCGAGTTTGCAAATCTCGAGAAAAAGCATGGCTTTAAGATCGAGGTCGATCCTGCATTGCTGGATGAAGTAACGGCGATCACCGAGTATCCGACGGCGCTGTTAGGCAGCTTTGAGCGAGATTTTTTAAGCGTGCCAAAAGAGGTCATCATCACTTCGATGAAGGAGAATCAGCGCTATTTTCCCGTTTTCGAGGGTAAAAGCCTAAGCAATCATTTCGTTGTCGTTAGTAATGCGATTACCGATGATGACGAGCTGGTGATACGCGGTAATGAAAAAGTTTTACGCGCGCGCCTAAGCGATGCTATGTTTTTTTGGAAAAGCGATTTGCAAGCGGAATTTAGCCCTGAAAAACTTAAGCAAATCTCCTATATGCAAGCCCTTGGCTCGGTTTATGATAAGCAAGTGCGCGAGCTAGCGGTAGCAAGGGCACTGAGCGCGGATTATGCTACGCAAATTGAGGCAGAGATCGGCAAAAAGGATTTTGCGCAGGATATAGAAAATGCCGTAATGTTTAGTAAAGCAGATCTTAGCAGCACGATGGTGGGCGAATTTAGCGAGCTTCAAGGCATTATGGGTAATTACTATGCCGCACATGCTGGACTGGCAGATCATGTATGCCGCGCGATACGCGAGCAATATCTGCCTAGCGGCGAGGATAGCGAGCTGCCAAGCGGTGTATTTAGTAGCGTAATCGCTGTGGCGATGAAATTTGAAACGCTCCTGGGGCTTTTTAGTATCAATAAAGTTCCAAGCGGCAATAAAGATCCGTATGCGCTTCGCCGCGCAGCTACGGGGCTAATTAAAATTTTACTAAATCAAGGATTGAGTTTTGATGCGAATGTGCTGGCGCAGAAGCTGGCGCCAAATTATAAGAAATTTGACATTTCTAAGCTGCTGGATTTTATAAAAGATAGGTTATGCGGAATTTTTGACGAGATAAATCCGTCCGTGATAAAGGCGTGCATCGCAAGCGGCGAAAACAATCTATTACTACTAAGTAAGGCCATAAAGGCGCTGGGCGAGATCGCAGCAGCAGCGGATTTTGCAGAAAATTTCGCAACTTTTAAGCGCCTAGCCAATATCATCAAGGACGAAAAAATAGACGCGGTGGACGAAAACCTATTCGAACACGACGCTGAGCGTGCGCTAAATGCGGCATTCAGGGCGATTAAGCTCAACGAAAACGACGTGAGTGGGTATCTGCGCTCGCTATTTGGGCTTAAAGGCGTGATTGATGATTTTTTCGATAACGTAATGATAAACGTCCAGGATGCCGCGATACGCGCAAATCGTATCGCAAATATAGGGCAAATTTATCGCGCGTTTTTGCAGTTTGCCGATATCAAAGAGATAGGATTTTAATCCCACTTAGAACTCATTTGCCCAAGGTTTACGAGAACCTTGGGCAAAATTTTACTGCGCAAAGGAGCGCAAATGCTAATCATCAACGCAAAATTACCAACTAAAAATCTAAAAATCACAAAATCTCTCTCGCAGCTGATTCAGGGCTTTCTTTATCGCTATTTGCCGGCTTCGGAGCACGTAGGATACAGGCACGAATCAAGCGGTAAAATTTTTAAACGCACGGTGTTTGATTTTATCTTGCGAGGAGAGGACTTGCGCGTGCGATTTGCTTCATGCGAGCCGGAGTTTGAACGTAAAATCGCGCTAGCAGTGCTAAAAGACGGGCTAAGCTTGGGTGAAATTCTATTTACGCAAACTACCGTCGAAGCAAGAAATCATAAAATTTGCGAGAACGAAGCTATTGTGCAAGGCTACGTGGCATGCGCAGTAAGCGGGCTTTTGGGGCATAAGGTCTATTTGCAGCCGCAAGATAGTAGGCATTTAGAGATGATGAAGACGAATATTTTACAGCGATTTGAAACGATTATGGGGCAAAAATATGATGGCGAAATGGAATTAAATTTATTGTGGCAAAAGCTGGGTGAATCTGTGAAATTCTATTATGGCAACAACCGCGAGTCGGTATATGCGTGGCAAGCAAGATGGAAAATTGTAGCTAATGCAGAACTAATCAATTTGATCCTTGGTACGGGTGCTGGAAGCGGGTGCATGAACTACGGAGTAGGGGTTTTGGAGGTTATAAAGCAAGACTGCATTAAAGCACAAATTTCAAATCCTAAAAAGGATGATTGCTTGCTTTAAAACCGATTGTATAATAAAAATTTAAAAAAGGCAAATTATTTCATTAAAACACAATAATTATTGACAATATAATTAAAATTAGTTATAATTCGCGTATATTTTAGAAAGGATAAATTTTGGGCGATATAGTTAAAATTTTTTCTAGTATCGGCGAGATTTATGATAAACAAAAAACTAAAATTAACAACAAGAGCTACGAATACGATGCTATTAAAATTTATCTTTGCGATATTAAAAGCAAAGAAATATCGGTAAATAACAATATTTCAAGAGACGATTTAATAGTTTGTAGATTTGGTATAGGCGCGAATTCTGGCAATTTGTTCCCTAATGTCCAATTCATTAGCAAAGCCGTAAAAGACGATACGCCTAAATTTATAAAAGGGATTTTAAAAGCTGTAAAAAATATGCTTTCTTGCTTCAATCCTGTCGATATTAAAAATGATAAAATATTAACGGATTTATCTGGCTTAAACGAGAGCTTTTTTGATGATATTTTAAGTGAAATTACAACTCTACAAGAAGAGTCTAAGAAAAAGGGCATGAAAGTAGCTACTTTTTTTGCATTATCTTGGGAAGGTAGGCCGATCTCAGCGTATTTCAAAAATATTTTTACGAGTCATTTAAGTGATAGCGATAATGGTAAAAATGTCAAAATTTATGGTTATGATATGCTTACAAATAGTATGGGTATCGGCGGAGATGCGAATTTGGCGTTTTGTTCCGTAAATGAGCTACCGACTGCTTTACAAGACATTAAAGTTAGATTACTACCTCTAAATGGCGCTAATGCAAATTTGGTTAAAAACGGTTTTATGGCAATTGATAAGGAATTATCTTTTAATTTTTATGGGGATAAAATGGCGGTCTTACCAACGTTAATGGTAAATGATACAAATTTATTAGAAAAAATAGTAGAAATTTTAAAAGATCCGAGCGAAAAGAAAAAAGATCTGCAAGGCATACAAAATATCGAAGAAAGTATTAATTACGAGTTGGAATCCGTAGCTAAAGCGCAAGCAAATATGCCCGTGTTAAATACAATTCTATTTTATAAAAAAAGCAATGCTGCGGTTAATGTATTATTGCAAATAGATGATGTATTGCCGTCTTATATTTCTAAAATTTCCGATTTAATGGGTAGATATAACATTAGGGCGATTAGGCGAAAAGATAGTAAAGATCAACAAGACGATACTATTTACATGCAAAATTTATTTCTTAAAAACATCGACATTATGAATTTTTTATTATCGCAAAACAGGATGAATTTAGATGATATGATGGAAAAATATGCTGCTTTGATTTATAAAGGCAATATTAACTCTAGTTATGCGTCAAAAATAGAGTGGGGATTTTATTTTAATTGCGTTAAGACATATCAAAATAGAAGTATAAAAAGTATCGAAAAATATCAAAATTTCTTTAATGAAATAGGTGCTTTAAATGAAAAAATATCATTTGCAAGGGAGGTTAATTTGCAAGGCTTAAGCGATAAAAAAGAGCTAATAAGCTCGATTTTGAAAAATAGCGAATTTCTAAAAGATAATGAAGTATTGCAGAGTGCATATTTGCTAGGAATGATGTCTGCAGGGTTGATAAATCGCCAATTTGCTATTAGCAAAAATAGCTCATTCGAAAAATGGCTGAATAATGCCGGACTAATTACGAAAGAGCTTTTAGAACGGATTTGGACCAAATGCGATGAAACTAACAAAAAACTCTCCAATGTATCGCGAGGAAAAAGAAGCGCTAATATAGAAATCATGCGCGATATTTTGATTGGAATTTTACCAAGTGCGTTTTTATCTCAAAAGCGGATTAAGAGCGCTTATGTAACTCTGGCTTTTGCTATGGGCGGAAGTGATTTTACGAAATATATTAAAGATAACACTCAAGGAGACGAGTAATGAAAAAGAAGGAAATTCTATTTCTTTGGGACGGCGAAAATTTTAATCCAAACGGCGATATGCTAAGAGATAACGCTCCTAGGATAGACGATGAGACGGGTATAGCAGAAGTTACTGATGTACGTATAAAGCGAACAATTAGAGATGAAATTATGAAAAAAGACGAAAGTGCGATTTTCATTAAAGAGTATAAAAGAGATGAAAATATCTTAGATTGCAAAAGCGCAATACGTGAAGTAATTAACGTTAAGCAAGAAAAAATCGAGATTGAAAAAGAAATTTTATCTAAATTTATCGATATTCGCGCATTTGGTGGAGTTTTGCCGATATCGGATAAAGACGAGATGAAAAAAGAAGGCATAAAAACGGCAGGAATTCAATTTGTTGGACCCATTCAGTTTAGAATGAGCAGATCGCTTCATAGAGTTGCGGTAGAGCATATAAAAGGCACCGGCGCATTTGCAAGCGGTAGCGATAAGGCGAATAAAACGTTTAGGGAAGAAGATTTTTTAAATTATGCAATGTTTGCAACTTACGGAATAGTGGATAATCATAGTGCAAAGATTACGAATTTGAGCGAAGATGATGTGAAAGTGATTTTAAGCGCGCTCTGGAGTGGGACTAAAAATTTAATTACTCGCACGAAAATGGGTCAGATGCCTAGATTTATGCTAGTAATTACATATAAAAATGATACTTTCGCTGGAGATTTAAATAACTGTATAAGTATAAATAGTAGCAAAGAAGACGTAGAGATAAGAAGTATAAATGATTTTACGATTGATTTTTCTAGATTAAAAGCTAAACTTACCAGATACGCGCAAGAAATCGAAAAAATAGAGTATATGAGCGATTTTGACTTCGAGCAAAATAACAGATCACAATTTGATAGTAATTGGATAAAAATGGGATTTTAAATGGATATAATAGCTTTTGAGCTATCGGGAGATTATGCGCATTTTTCTCATCCGGCTACTATCTACTCGTCTCTTACATACCCGGTGCCGCCAAAGACTGCCGTCATGGGGCTTTTGGGAGCGATTATAGGTGAAATGAATTATTTTAAATTTAACGATATAGGTTATAGCGTTATTTTAAGTTCGCAATTTCGCAAAAAAACTATGATTTTTAACGGTATAAAATTTGCTCTATCGTCAAGTATGCATATCGAACAAGGCTACCAAGATTCTAGTGAGAAAAAGCAGTTTTATAAAGAGCTAATAAAAGATCCTAGATATGTTATATTCGTTGATTTAAGTGCTTTAAACGCTTCTTATAAAGAAAATATAATTAACAGCTTAAAAGCTCATAGATGCTCCTTTACACCATATTTAGGTATAAATTTTTGTATAGCGGATTTTAAATATATCGAGATAAAAAATTGTGAATTGGTGCATGAAAAGGAAAGTTTTATAGATACGTTCGTTTTAATGGACGATTTTATATTTGATGCACAAAGCTTTGATATCAGACTTACTGCGGCCAGAATGGCTTGCGGATGCGAAGAGGATCGAATTTTTAAGGATTTTAAAGATTTCGTTATCAAGCTAAGCGGCAATAGTCAAATCAAAGCAAAGAATAGAGGAAATATTTATCAAATAAATGACTACAAGGTCTACTTTGCAAAGTGAGCTGCTATCACATCCTAACAAACCACTAATAAAGCATATAACAAATATGCTTGCCGAAGCGGATAGTAGGCTTTTGCAATGCGTTAAAATTTATCACGATATAGCTAAGCTAAAAACTAATTTTCAGATTTATATCAAAAACCCTACTGAAAAAATTGCAGATAAAAATCATGCTTTATTATCCGCCTACATATTTTTACTAAATTCAGAATTTAATGAGCTAGATACGGCTTTTGGGTTTTTATCCATCGTATCACACCACGGAAATGTAGAAAATTTTTGTGAGCTTACAACGCAAAATAAAAATTTCGGTAAATATTTTGAGAGCTCGAAAGAGCTAGGCTTTTGGGATGAAGTCTTAGATAAAGCTTTAGGTTTAGAAATTTACAAAGATATTAAAAGGGATAAAAATGAGCTTTTAATTAAAGCTAAACATTTAAGAGAATATTTCAAATTTGCGAAAAAGAAGTTTGACTACGATGACTTTTTAAATTTCAAAGACATATTTTCGTCGCTTATTTATAGTGATAAATATGAAGCTATTTTTAATCAAAGAATTCCTGTTTCTAAGCCGGCGAATTCTAATACGATCGAAAAATATATCAAAGCCCTGGAAAATCGTAAGCCAAATGCGAAAAGAAGCGAGTTTAGAAAATTTGTTTTAAATAATTTCGATGTAAATCATAATCTTTTTACTTTAACCGCGCCTACAGGCTACGGTAAGACTTTGACTGCGCTAAATTTTGCCGCTAAATTTAATAAAGAACGTATTATTTACGTGCTGCCGTTTACGGCTATCATAGATCAAGTTTATAATGAGATAAAAGAAATCTTCAAAGACGATAAAAATATATTAATTCATAAAATTCATCACAAAACTACGATAGATGAAAGCACCCCGCAAGATCGCTATTCTAAAGTTAAATTTTTGATGGATTCCTTTAGCGGAGATATTAACGTAACTACGCTATATCAATTTATATTTGCACTCTTTGGAAACAAAAATAAAGATAGCGTAAAATTTAACCGATTAAAAAATAGTGTAATAATAATCGATGAGGCGCAGGCGGTACCGTATAAGTTCAGGGCGGATTTCATGAAACTTTGCGAGATGATGGCGGAGAAATTTGGCTGCATTTTTATCTTTATGTCCGCCACGATGCCTATTGTTGATGCGACTAAATTTAAAGAAATTTCAAATTTAGATTATTTCAAAGATCAAAATAGATACGTTTTGAAGTGGTTTGATGGTGACGAGAGTGCTTTAAAAGACAATATTAAACAATCGGCAAAATGCAAAAATACACTAGTCGTCGTAAATACCATTAAAAAAGCGCAAGAGCTATTTTTGGAATTTTACGACGAATTTAAAGTTTTTTGCCTAAACGGATATATGTGCGACGATCACAAACGAAAAAATATCGAAAATATAAAAGATGCAATTGCAAAAAATAAAAGTGGGCGCGGTGATCCGATCTTGCTAATTTCTACACAGTCTATCGAAGCTGGCGTGGATTTGGATTTTTATGTCGGATTTCGAGAGATAGCGCCCATTAGCTCGATTATCCAAACCGCCGGTCGCATAAATAGAAATTTCGCAGCTCTGGGAGAATTATACGTATTTAACGATATTTGCGACTACTCCGATCTCATTTATGGTGATTTAAAACGCATTAGCGATAATATTTTGGTAAAAATTCTAAAGCAAAGGGATATCATCGAAAGCGAAATTTTAGATATTTCTACTAGGTATTTCAGCGCCATAAAGCAAAGCCTAGAGGGCTTATTTTTGGCGGAGCAGATGCGAGAGCTAGGATTTTACGATATAAACGAAAAGATTAGCGAGGCGATGGATGATAGGCTTAAAATTTTAGTAATAATTGAGCCAAAAGAAGATTATATTAAAGAATTTCAAAATGAAATTTTTGAAATCAATAGGCTTGATATGGACAAATTTAATAAGAAAGATATATTTACGAATACTATTAAGAAAATTAATAGATTTGGTGTAAATATCACAGAATTTGATGCAAAGCGTTTAAATATAAAGCGTATTGATGGGCTAAAAGATGTCTATTATTTACCATTCGGCGACACTTCGTACAATAATAATTTCGGGATTAAAAAGGATGCCGCCTTAAATCTCAAGAATGAGTTTTTCGACTAATGTTTTGCAAAGACCAAATCACCGGCACGCTTGTGAATTATTACATTACCTGTAAGCGTGAGGCGTGGCTTTACGGACACAATATTCACGCCAATCAGGAAGATGAAAACATGATGATGGGCAAGGCGCTAGCAGACATCAAAGAGAGCGGTTTGCAGGAATTCGCATTTTCGAATTTGAAATTTGACAAGCTTTCCAAGCAGCGCGGACATTATCTCATCACCGAATATAAAAAGAGCCTAAAAAATCCAGAAGCAGGCAAGATGCAGCTGCTTTTTTATATCTATCTTTTAAAAATAGGCTTAAATTTAAAAGAGGTAAAAGGCAAATTAATTAGCGGCAAAACCGTCATAGCCATTGAGGATAACGCCGAAAATTTCACTAAAATCGAAACAATTCTAAACGGCATTACCGCCCTTGTGAACGAGCCAAAGCCGCCTAAATTTAGCCCGCAAAAGATTTGCGAGAGTTGCGCTTATCGTGATTATTGCATTTAGGAGATAGAATGTACGCTATTTTATTTTACGATATTTCAAGCAGCGACGAAAAGGAGAAAAATAACGCTGCGCGCGTCCGAAAGGCGGTCGAGAAGTTTCTGCCTCGCGTGCAATTCAGCGTTTTTGAGGGTGAAATCAGAGCGAGCGATCTTAAAAAATTAATGGCGATTTTGCAAAAAGAATGCGCCAGCAAGCTTGATTCGGTAGTAATTTATACTTTTAATTCGCTCAAATATTCACAGCGCCTAGTCATCGGACGCGATAAAAACGAAGCGATTTTCAGCTAAAATTTAAGGATAAAGTATGCAAAAATTGGATCGCACGCATTTTATTTTAAGCCCAGGCCGATTGCGCCGCAAAGATAATAATCTATACTTCGATAAATTTAACGACGAGGGTGGAATTCTAACTAGTAAAATTTTGCCGATTAACGCGATTGATGAAATTTATATTTTGGCGCGAGTAGAGCTTGACACTTATACTATGGCGTTTTTGGCTGATAATAACATTTTGCTGCATATTTTTAGCGCCTATCAAAGCTTTCGCGGCAGCTTTTTCCCGAACACTTCAAATTCCGTAAATAAAAGCGGCTTTGTGCTTTTGGCGCAGCTGCGGGCTTTTGATGATCTTTCTAAGCGCCTTTTTATCGCTCGCGAGATTACTCGCGCTCGCATCTTAAATGCAGCCATTAATTGCAAGGCTTACGGCGTCTCGCTCGATACTGCGCCGCATCTGGATGCTCTAGCGCGCGCCTGCGACATAGCAGCGGTAATGGCGGTGGAAGGCGGCTTTGCCAAGCAGTATTTCGCGGCTTGGAACGAAATCATCGAGGAACAGCGCAGTTTTAAATTTACGACGCGTTCCAAACGCCCGCCGGCAGATAAAATTAATGCCCTCATTAGCTATGTAAATACGCGCATTTATAACGTCTGCCTCAGCGAAATTTACAAAACCGAGCTTGATCCGCGCATCGGCTTTTTACACGAGCCAAACTACCGCGCGTTAAGCCTGCATCTTGATCTTGCAGAGATTTTTAAGCCGATCTTAGGCGATAGATTAATTTTTGGAATGTTAAATAAACGCGAGATTACGGCAAAAGATTTTGAAACGGACGCGGGGCGTATTCGATTTGGTCGAGAAGCGGTGCAAAAAATCGAGCTAAAAATGATTGAGAAACTATCATCTTGCGCGAACGTAGCGGGACAGAGCTTAACCTGGCGTCAAATTATCCGTCGCGAGGCCAATCAGATTAAAAAATACGTCTGTGAAGGCGTGCCTTACGAGGGGCTGGTATGGCGGTAGGCTGGGCTTTTAAGCTCATTCGTGCTTTTGAAATTTTGACTAGAATCACTTACGCCCATAGATTGCGCCCTCTTAAAATGCATGTGCTTTTGAAATAAATTTGATCTGAAGCACGGAACGGCGAACGAATTGGCTTTAAAAACGCATATGCTTTTAAAATTTCAGCTTTTTATTATTCACACTTCGATTTTTGAATGTCTTATATTGAGATTTTAACATTTGCACTCATGATACATATAGATAGCGATAAAGTTGCTTTTAAGATTTTGAAATGCCTAATTTTGGGCATTTAACAATCGGCGCTTTTTTAAATTTAGTCCATTTTAAGGCATAAAAATATATACTCCTAACACTTTCTACCTAGAAAAATGGCAAAATTCGTGCTGTAGAATTCCATCCCGTTGGGAATTGAAACAAAATGATAAACCGCGGCATAAATTCCCATTTGCGTAGAATTCCATCCCGTTGGGAATTGAAACGAGACAACAGTATCGGGGCTTTGATTGGTACCAACGTAGAATTCCATCCCGTTGGGAATTGAAACAACCTAGAGGAACAAACGGAGCCGAACACAGCAGGTAGAATTCCATCCCGTTGGGAATTGAAACACTGCGATTGGAAATACACTGTATATCCAGAATATGGCGTAGAATTCCATCCCGTTGGGAATTGAAACTGCAAGCCTATACGAGGGGTGAGGCGATAGAGTTTTGGTAGAATTCCATCCCGTTGGGAATTGAAACATTCGCCGACGTTTATCATTTTCTGACCTCGTATGGTAGAATTCCATCCCGTTGGGAATTGAAACTGCGCGGGGCTTCCGAATTCGTGCACGGCGGCGAGCGTAGAATTCCATCCCGTTGGGAATTGAAACTGGAAATGGGCACCGGCAAGACTAGGACGGCGAGTAGAATTCCATCCCGTTGGGAATTGAAACCTCGGGTATGGATTGTCGTATCCATACGGACGCTTCCCGTAGAATTCCATCCCGTTGGGAATTGAAACATGTATGCATCGCCTACTAAAAAATCCCCCTCGCGGGTAGAATTCCATCCCGTTGGGAATTGAAACATTGGTTTCCTAGCGTAGATGCCGCTAGCACCGAAGTAGAATTCCATCCCGTTGGGAATTGAAACGATTCGCTTTTGCTGACGCCTAACACCGTAATAGCGTAGAATTCCATCCCGTTGGGAATTGAAACACACCCGTTTAAATGGGCATTAAAAGCATTTTTGCGTAGAATTCCATCCCGTTGGGAATTGAAACCGACGCCTATTAAAGCGGGCGATTTTTGGCTTTGCGTAGTAGAATTCCATCCCGTTGGGAATTGAAACGCTTTTGTCTTGCAGTTTCCGCGGTAACGGCGCCTGTAGAATTCCATCCCGTTGGGAATTGAAACGAGAAAAAGCAGAAGCAAACCAACGATATGTTTCAGTAGAATTCCATCCCGTTGGGAATTGAAACGCTCGCCGCTAAGCTCTTCCAGCCAGTCATAAAAGTGTAGAATTCCATCCCGTTGGGAATTGAAACAATCAATATCAAGCGTAAGGAATAATTACAAAAAGTAGAATTCCATCCCGTTGGGAATTGAAACAAGTTCATAGCGCCATCCATAAAATTAAAAATGCGTATAATAACAACACCATGGGAAATGAAACACACAAAAATGACACAGAAACACAAATGACCCACCCGACGA